>JAHDII010000116.1 GCA_020630895.1 Saprospiraceae bacterium | reverse complement strand
TTTTAATTTGAATAATTTATTTCGAGTACTCACAGGATAATAAAATTCATCTTTTCCTAATAAAATGGTTTCTATTTTGTTTTTATTTTGAGGTGTATATTTTATTATATCTTTCGACGTATTTTCAGAATTAGATAATATTAAATCCGCATTATTTAATATTCTAGGAAGAAATATTTTCTGTAAAAACCGACTAAAAAATATATGATATTGAGGAAATAAAATAGGAGTTAAATCATGAATCATTGTGATTCTTTTAATATGAGAAAGTAAGTTAAAAGGTCCAAAATGAGCAGGTTCAAAAACAGCATCTATATTGTTTTTTTTGATTATAAAAGGGATGACAAAAAACAACCTAAATGATGCATAAAAAGGAAAAGAATATTTTTTTATAATAATTTGTTCTAATAATAAATTTTCTTCTTCTTTTTCTCTTATTAAAATATATTCGTGTTTACTATTTTTATTTTTAGATAAAGCATCTACTAAAGAACGAGTATAATTATATACTCCAGCCCTTTGATTATCCAAACTGTCTGCTATAATTGCAATTCTCAATTGTATTAATTCAATATTTTGTAATAATAATTGATTGTTTTTTGAGCTGTTTTTTCCCAAGTAAAATTTTGTATTCTAGAAGCTCCATTTTTTTGACATTCTGCATATTTATTTTTATCTAAAATTAATTCTTTCATAGCGTTTTTTATAGTTCCAATGTCATAAGGATTTATTGGAACCCCAGCGTTTCCTGCTACTTCAGGCATTGAACTATTATTGGAATAAATGACAGGTTTTCCACAAGCAATCGCCTCTAAAAGAGGTAAACCAAAACCTTCATATAATGAAGGGTAAACTAAAGCGATAGACAAATTATAAAAAATATCTAACTCATCATAATTAGAAAAAAATAAAATATTTTTAGAATTGTTTTTTAATATTTTTTTTATTTTTTTATTTTTCCAACCTTTATTTCCTACAATAATTAAATACATATCTCTTTGTATTTCTCCTTGTAATAATTCAAAAGCTTTTATGACTCTAATTAAATTTTTCCTAGGCTCTAAAGTTCCTACGCATAAAAAAAAAGATTTATTTGCTATTTCTAATGATTTTAAAATATTAGAATCATAAGTAGAATGAGGATAAAAAACATTTAAATTAACGCCCTCATAAATCATTTGAACATCTTCATTTTTTATCGGATAATATTGAATAACATCTTTTTTCGTAGCTTCAGAAACTGAAATATATTTAGATTTTTTTGCTATAGATAATTGAATTCCTTTTTCTGTACGAATGATATTATTTTGAGTATGGTACTCAGGAAATAATTGATGAGTAATATCGTGAATTGTCGTAATAAATGAGGAATTTATATTTTTAAAAAATAATATATTTTGAGGCAATAGAATATGAATTAAATCATAGCTTTTTATTTTATTTTCTAAGATTTTATATTTTCCTTTTTGGAGTTGAGTTAAATCACTTAAAATAACGGAATAATATTTTTTTTTATAGTATGAAAAAAAATATTGATTAAATATTAATGGAAGTTTTAAATGAATAAAATATAATATATTCAAAATAATTCCTGATTTAAAAATTTGCAATTCCCTAGCAAAAATATTTTCACTTTTCACTACCCTATTTTGACTATCATCAAATTTTAAAAAATCATTGATTGGAATAATATATTTTCCTAATAATAAATCTATTTTAAATTGGTTGTTTTTTTGATTTTCTAAATATAAATGGTGAAGTAATTCTACAGTATATCTTTTAACGCCATCTGTAGTTGGTTGATATAATTTAGATGCCTCAATTAAAATGTTATACTGATTTTTTTTATTCATTATTGTTATTTTCACATCCAATATTTGAATCTAAGAAATAAAAAAAGTTCTTTACAAAAGAATTGTAAAGAACTTTTTTTATTTTAAATGATTGGGTAAATATTATCCACCAAAATCATCAAAAGCAATATTTTCTTCAGGTACTCCTAATTGATCCAATGTTTTAATAACAGATTGGTTCATCATTGGAGGCCCACAGAAATAGTATTCAATTTCTTCTGGTTCTGGATGATTTTTAAGATATTCATCATGACATACTTGCATAATATATCCTTTAAATCCATCTCCATCTCCTTCAATATTTTCTTTTACTTGCCAATTATCTTCTGGTAAAGGATTGTCTAAAGCTACATAGAATTTAAAATTAGGAAATTCTTTTTCTATAGCTCTAAATTGATCGATATAAAATAATTCTCTACGAGTACGCCCACCATACCAGAATGATACTTTACGATCTGTAGTTTTCAATGTATGGAATAAATGGAATAAATGAGAACGTAGAGGAGCCATACCTGCACCACCACCAATATAAACCATTTCTTTTTTAGTTGGCTTTATAAAAAATTCACCATAAGGACCCGAAATCGTTACTTTATCACCAGGTTTTTGATCAAAAACATAAGAAGAACAAACCCCTGGATTCACACTCATCCAATCGTTTTTAGCTCTATCCCATGGTGGTGTAGCAATACGAATATTCAACATGATAATATTTCCTTCCGCAGGGTGGTTAGCCATTGAGTAAGCTCTAAATTGAGGCTCAGGATTCGTCATTCTTAAAGGCCATAAATTGAATTTATCCCACTCACTTTTGAACTTCATAGCATCATCGCCATGATGTTCTGGATGTGCAGAAATATCAAAATCTTTATAATCTACTGTAATTTTAGGAACATCAATTTGAATATATCCTCCTGATTCGAAATCCATGGTTTCTCCATCAGGTAACTCTACTACAAATTCCTTAATAAATGAAGCTACATTATAATTAGATTTTACAGTACATTCCCATTTTTTGATACCAAAAATTTCTTCAGGAATACTAATTTCCATGTCTTCACGTACTTTTACTTGACAAGCCAAACGTTTATTTTCAGCAGCCTCTTTACGTGTAAGGTGATTCATTTCTGTAGCTAATACATCTCCTCCTCCTTTGTGAACATGACATTCACACATAGCACAAGTACCACCACCACCACAAGCAGAAGGTAAAAATACGCTCTTATCAGAAAGAACATTCAACAAAGTAGCTCCTGGTTGAACTACTAAAGGATTTTCAGTATCTCCATTGACGATGATTTTCACATCTCCTTGAGGTACTAAACGCTTTCTCGCAGAAAGCAACATATAAGCAAGAGCAACAATTACTGCTGTAAAAACCAAAACAGCAAATCCTACTTGCATTAATTCTTCTGTTCCAAAAAGAAATACCATATTATTGGTTTTAAATTTTGTATTATAATAATACTATATTAATCTAATTTAATTCCCATTAGAGCCATAAAAGCAATTCCCATTAATCCTGTAAGAATAAATGCCATTCCTAAGCCACGAAGTGCTGGAGGAACATTCGAATAACGAATTTTTTCTCTAATAGCGGCAATAGCAATAATAGCTAAGAACCAACCAAAGCCAGAACCTAAACCAAATGCTATTGAATCTCCTAAATTATATTCTCTTGATACCATAAATAAAGAGCCTCCTAAGATGGCACAGTTTACAGTAATAAGAGGTAAGAAAATACCTAAAGAATTATATAATGAAGGAGAAAATTTCTCTACAATCATTTCAACTAATTGTACCATTGATGCAATAACAGCAATAAATAAGATGAAACGTAAGAAAGTTAAATCTGTACCAAAAATACCTGTATCTGCTAATAACCATTCATTAATAATCCAGTTTACAGGCATTGTAATTGCCAATACAAATATTACAGCTAACCCTAGACCAAAAGCTGTTTTAATTGTTTTGGAAACGGCTAAATAAGAACACATTCCTAAGAAATAGGCTAATACCATGTTTTCTACAAATGCCGCCTTTAAAAATAAGTTTATAAAATCCATTTTTTTTTTGTTAGTAATTAGAAATAAGGTTTCTACTCATTTCAAATCTTAGGAAATGTCTACTAAATCTTTATTCCAGCTACGTTGTACCCAAATAACAATACCTATTACAAACATCGCTGAAGCAGGTAATACCATTAAGTTATTATTAGCATACCAAGAAAACCATGACTCCCAACCAGACGTAGCTGCTGTATTAATCATGTATTCAATATTTTCAGAAGGAATACTTTTTCCTATTAATTTTAATTCCGCAGGGCTACCTGCAAATAAAGTACCTTTTCCGAAAATTTCACGGAAAAAAGCCACCACTAATAGTATAAATCCATATCCTAAACCATTACCTATACCATCTAAAAATGAACGCCATGGTTTGTTAGATAAAGCAAAAGCTTCTAAACGTCCCATGATGATACAATTGGTAATAATTAATCCAATAAATACAGATAATTCTTTATAAATAGGATAGTTTAATGCTTTTAATACTAATTCTACTATAGTTACTAATGTAGCAATAATTACTAATTGAACAATCATACGTACTTGCTTCGGTATGTGGGCTCTAATTAGAGAAGTAATTAAATTCGCAAAAGCACAAACAAATACTACAGCAACAGACATTACTAGGGCTTTATAAAAAAGCGTAGTAACAGCTAATGCTGAACAAATACCTAATACCTGTACAGTAACAGGGTTATTGGTACTCAAGGGATCTGTAAGTAATTTTCTTTCCTTACTGCTAAATAAAGGTTCTTTTTCTTGAATTGCAGTTTCAGCCATTATATATCGGTTTTAAAAACTGTTTCTTAATTAATGAGGAAATTTATTTCTATTTCTTTAATGTATCGAAATAAGGCATATAATATTGTAATCCTTTTTTCAACATATCAGTCACACCATCACAAGTTACTGTAGCACCAGAAATGCCATCAACAGCATTTTTATCCGTTTTATCCGCTCCTCCTTTTTTGACTAATACAGAAACAAATTCTCCATCTTTATTATATAATTGTTTTCCTTTAAAACTATTAGGAAAAGTAGGGTTATCTTTTATCTCCGCTCCTAAACCTGGAGTTTCTGCTTTATGGTCAAAAGATGTTCCATAAATAGTATTGAAATCATCTTTGATAGCGATATAACCCCAAATTTCATCCCAAAGACCACTTCCTCTTACAGCTGTAATAAAAAGTGTTTCGTTTTTATCTGTTACAAATTTATATAAAGGATATAAACGATCTTTCTCATTACGTTTTTTCTCCTTAGATAAATCCAAATCTTCTGCTTTTCCTTCTTTATCTTTAAAATTGCGAAGTTTCTTTACTTCATCTTTAGTTTTAATTGCTCCTTTATAATCTAAAACCATTTGTTCTACAGTTTTAAATTGTTCTTCAACCTGTTCATCTGTTAAATCTTTTGCTCCAGGTAACACAGCAGAAAGAATCGCTTTTTTATTAAAAACAGCTTCATTTGTAAGATGTATAGGCTTTAATACAGTAGATAAACCTGCTAAAATAAGGGCAACAATTACTGTCATACCTATAACGAAAGTATATATTTGTCTAGTACTATGCATGGCTCATACGTTTTTTCATATTGGCTTCTAATACATAATGATCAATTAGAGGAGCAAATACATTCATAAATAAAATAGCTAACATCCATCCTTCAGGATAAGCAGGGTTCACAACACGTACAATCAATCCTATCATACCTATTAAAAATCCATATATCCATTTTCCTGTATTAGTTGAGGCAGCAGTTACTGGATCAGTTGCCATAAATGCCATAGCAAATAAGAAACTCCCCATATAAAAATGTGCCCACCAAGGAACAGCTAAGAAAGGACTCATTTCTGGTCCAGCCATTGCATTAAACATAAAACCTGTAACAATGCAACCCAATACCATTCCTAACATAATTCTCCAACTTGCAATTCCCATTGCTATTAACATACCCGCACCTATTAAGATAAATAATTTAGGTGTTTCTCCAATTGAACCAGGAATAGCTCCCCATAACATTTGAGATTCAGAGTATGTGTTCAATACTCCTCCAGTAATTTCTCCTACAGAATTATATACTGCCCAGCCTTCGTTTTTAGCAATAGCTAAAGGAGTAGCACCTGAATAAGTATCTGCATTTACTAGCATTCCAGTTGTCATATCGGCATTCGTACTTCTAAATATATTATCAAAAGTATCGAGCCCCATCCAGCCAAAGAGCATATCAAAAAATTGATGGGCATACCCTTTAAAATCTAAAGCACTTTGAGCATAATATGCTGCTTGGTAGTGATCTGTTCCTTCTTTAACAATACCAGAAATCCAAACTTCATCACCTGAAATTTCTGTTGGATAAGCGAAGAAAATGAATACACGAGCTAATAAAGCAACATTTAATATATTCATTCCTGTACCTCCAAAAGCTTCTTTACCAATAATTACAGCAAAAGCTACAGCAATAGCTAACATCCAAAGAGGAATATCTGGTGGCATCAATAAAGGAATTAATGCTCCAGAAACAAGGAATCCTTCTTCAATAGCATGTCCTTTTTTAGCAGCATACCAGAATTCAATTCCTAAACCGACAACATGAGCTACAATAAAAATAGGTAACATTTTTATTAAACCATGAACTAATTTAAGATGAAAACCTTCTAGGAATCCTGTATATTCTCCTAGAGCATAAAAATGTTGATGCCCTATATTATATGTACCAAATAAATAACATAGTTGCATTGCAAGTACAACCATAATCATGGTTCTCTTTAAATCCATACCATCTCTGATATGAACACCACCTTTAGTTACCGATTTTGGTGCATATAGGAAGGTGTGAATACCATCAAAAAGAGAGTGCATAAAAGGATGCTTCTTTTTATCTGGCTCTATCTTCTCTAAAAATTTTAATATTGGTTTCATTTATTTCTAATTCAGTTATGACTGAAATATTAATTTAATTAATAAAAATACTAGCCTTGTTCATGCATCATATCTAAACCATCTCTCAAGATTTCTTGAAGAGGTTGTTTAGAAGTACAAACAAATTCACATAAAGCAACATCTTCTTCTGCTAATTCATTAATTCCTAATCCTTCCATTCTTTCAAAATCTCCCATAAGGATAGATTTCATTAAATGTTGAGGATAAATATCCATAGGTAATACTTTTTCATATTGACCTGTTACAACAAATGCTCTTTCTTCTCCATGAGTATTTGTATCTGCTGTATATTTAAAATTAGGCATTAAAAATCCAGGTAGTGTACGAGAAACACTAGGACGTGGAGCAAGAGGCAATAACCAACCAAACATTTCGTGATAATTTCCTTCTTTAACCACTGTTATTTGATCATCATTGAATCCTAAGAAACCATTGATTTCAATCTTTTTTCCACTAAGCACATCCCCTGAAATAATACGGATATTATCAGATTCTTCAGATAAATTATCTTTTAACAAATTGCTTACTGAAGCTCCTTGGAATGTTCTAATATATTTAGGATCTTTTAATTCAGCACCTGTTATAGCAACAACTCTTTCTGCATTGTACTTTCCTTCTAAAACTAAAGCTCCTATAGTAATTACAGCTTGAGTATCTAAAGTCCAAACAACATCTTGTCCTTTAATAGGTTTAATATGATGTATTTGCACTCCCACATTACCTGCTGGATGTTTACCATGGAACCAATGTTTTTCAACACCTACAGCTTCAGAAAAAGCTTTTACAGGTTCTTCTTTAGCATTTAATCCTAAATAAACACTGCCATCAGTTAGTTTATTCAAAATATCTAATCCTTTTTGGAAAGCAGCTTCTCTACCTTTTACTATAAAATTAGAATTAGGTGCTAAAGGAGCAGAATCAAATGTAGAAACAAAGATATCTCTAGGAGTTTCACTAGGATGAGCTATCAATTGAAAAGGTCTTCTCTTAATCATTGGGAAAACCCCACTTTCAGCAAGAAAACTCATCCAATCTTCTCTAGTCATTCCACCAAAATCTCTTCTACCTATAGGTTGATACACTTGATCGACATCCGCAAGAACTACGACTTCTGCTATAGATCGTTTTGCTCCTCTATTAATAGCGATAACTTCACCACTAACAGGAGAACAAAATTTAACTTCAGGAGTCTTTTTATCATAAAAAAGAGGTTCTCCTGCTTTTACATGATCTCCAATTTTAATTACCAATTTAGGAATAGGAGCAATTCCAAAAAAATCTGTTGGTTTGACTGCAAATGCTGTAGAATGAGATATGTGCTTATCTGTTCTAGCAGCTGCTTCCCCTTCTAATAAGATATCATGTCCTTTTTGAAGAACATGTAAATTATCAGAAGGAACAAAGTCAGGGACTTTGCTTCCAAAGATTTCTCCTAAACGAGGTAAAATAGAATAATTGACTCCTTTCTTTTTAGAATCTACATTTTTAGCTTCTAATTTTAAAAGGCTGTCTCCTACAAAAAGAAGAGCAAATAAAATGATAATGCCAACAACCCAAAGGAGTACTGAAGAAGCACTACTTCCATTTGGTGATTGTGCAAATGTTGCTTCAGCTAAAAATATAAAGCTGAATACAATGACGAATTTATGGTTTGTATTTCTCAAATTCATTCGTTTTGAATGATTTACAAAATATAAGAAATCATAAAATCTTAAGATTTCCTTAAAATTTCGACAAAGATATAATAGTTTAGAAATAGATTACAGATATAGAAAAGAAATTGAAGTAGATTTTACTTATTTAGAAAAAATCTAATTAACTTGTTTTATTTGTAGATAAATTGACAAGGTCAATTTTATAAAAGAAAGTTCTAAAAAATATATGACTTTATAAGTATTGATTCATTTACATTTTACGCAAATGAGTTATAATCAGATAACTTTGTTTTATTATTTTCATCAAATAAATTGGA
>JAHDII010000115.1 GCA_020630895.1 Saprospiraceae bacterium | reverse complement strand
ATTTTAATTTTACTAAAGTCCTTGTAATTTTTTCTTCTCCATTTTGAAGTTCTAAAAAATATGAGCCATTTGGTAAATCAGAAAGATTCCAAGAAAGTTGATGTTTTCCTTTTTCGAATTGAGAAATATTTTCTGTTCGAATTAATTGTCCGAAAGAAGTATATAAACGAATAAAAGATGTTCCTTTTTCCTCAATTGTAAAAGATAATTGTGTTTCATCTTCTACAGGGTTAGGATAATTAGAAATATTCAAATTAGAAATAATTTCTTCTTTTACAATATGATCTTTTGGATTTAATTCTTTATTAGGATTGACAACCACAAATCCAGAAACAATAGAACGACGAATATTTTTTGCCCCTGCTTTGATTAAAACATTATACACCCCTTCTTTTAATCCTTGAGGAAATTGATAGGTATAATTTCCTTCATCATCCTTTTCTAAATCTACAATATGAACGTCTCCATTTTCTATGGCTTGTCCAAAAATTCCACTTTTTAAAGTAATAATAGCTTTAATATTAAAATCTAATTCTTGATCATTCGTCATCCAAGTTTTAATCGTAATAGGAGCATATTCATCATAATTCAACTGACTATTATCATAATGTAAAACCGTTTCGCTATTTTTAAAATTAATGATAGCACCATAATTATCTGTATCAGAAATAATTTGATAATTTCCTTCCTCTATATTTTTAATAGTACTTGTACTCATCATTCCTTTTAAAGGATTTTTATTTTTTTTCAGTACTACATCAATTTCGTTTCCATTTTCATCAACAATTAAAAATTGGTTATTTTCTTGTGGATGAATAAAATTAAAAACAATTTCATCATCATTTTCGCCAACAGAAAAAATATCTTTTTCACCATCCATGCTAGTCATAAAATCATAGGTACTAGAAATAACATCTCCCCTCCCCTCTTGCTCTTGATTCATAACAAAATCTGGACTAGCCAATCTTTGTGGCATATTTCCTTCAATCCAAGGAGAAACTTCAGTCCATATTTTTTGTCTAAAAGTAATATCTATATGATCTAATCGAGATTCTAAATTACAATTCCATCCCCAACAAAATCCATCCCACATTTGCATTCCTCCAGGACGAGTTGAACTATAATAAGGAGTCACACCATCATTACCACCTTCCCAAAAACCACCACCCATTGTTTCTAATAATAATCCTCCAGCATACATAGCAGGAGCTGCAGGAGTGGTTCCATATTTATAACCCCAAGCACCAAAATTGATAAATTTACTTGGTTGATTATCCCAATCATAATCTAAAATAGGACGAGCAAAACCTTCCATATAATATGTAGTAGAAGTTGAAGTTCCTCCTCCTATTCCTATCAAATCCATTAAATATTCAAAACCTGGAGTTTCTGCTAAATCGGCAATACCTGTACCTAAAAAAGGAGTTCCTAAAGTAATGACTCTATCTACAGAATTATATTTATTTTCATAAAACATAGCTACTTCAGATGCTTTTCCTCCATTACTATGAGCTATAATCACTACATCTTGTACATTATAATGAGCCTTTATATCTTCCAACATATCAGCTAAAAGAGCTCCATTCGTCCACATCCCTCCTCCTCTTGTCATGGCTACAAAAGCTGTTCTATAATTTTTGTTAGCAAACAAATATAAGTCATTGGTAGGAGCAAACCACAGATTCGCTAAATCAATGAAACCATGAACAAAAACAATCACTGGTCTTGACTGGCTTCCAGGTGTAACAGAACCATAATAAATAGCACTTTCTGTCATTGAACCCACAAAAAAAGGACTTAAATTCTCTGGATCAGGAAGTTGATATTCTGTATAAGTATTTTGAGCATTTATTTTGAAAACACTACTCAACAATAAAAATACGATAGTAAATATAATATAGATTTTTTTCATGATTATTTATTTTGGATTATAAATATAGTGTAAATCAATAATAAAAATATTAAAAACAATGCAAATATAATTACAAAAAGATAATTTTAGCGAAAATTCGCTAAAATTATCTTTTAATACTCAACTTATATTCACAAAATCGATTATAACCCTCTTGAGGATTCACTTCACAACTAGGAAATAAAGCTTGATTAGGAGTATCAGGGAAATGCTGAGTTTCTAAGCAAATTGCTGAACGAGAATGATAAGCCATATTATTTTTACCAATATCTGAGCCATCCAAAAAATTAGCAGTATATACTTGGAGTCCAGGCTGGTTTGTAAATACATCCATTTGTCTTTTTGAAATAGGATCATATAAAGTACAAGCACGTATCCTTTTTCCTTGATCGTTTTTATCCAAAACGAAAGTATGATCATATCCATTCGCTCTTTTTAACTGCTCATGTTCTTGTTCAATATCAGCTCCAATGGGTTTCATTATTCTAAAATCAAATGGACTATTTTCTACAGATTCATAATATCCCAAGGGAATTAATTCTTCATTAATAGGAATATAATCGAAGGCATTTATTTGTAATTGATGTTCTAAAATACTTGTATTTTGTCCAGATAAATTAAAAAACGAATGGTGAGTCATATTCAAAATTGTAGGCTTTTCTGCTTGACCGTTATAAGATATTTTCAAAGAATTTTCATCTGTCAAGGTATAAGTTACTTGAATATTTAAATGGCTAGGATAATGTTCTTCTAAATGTTTTGAATTGTATTTCATTATAACTTGATCAGGGAGGACTGATACTATTTCCCATATTTGATGATGAAATCCTAATACTCCTCCATGCAAATGATTTTTTCCATTATTTTTATTCAACTGATATTTTTGATTTTGAAATTTAAAAATACCATCAGCGATTCGATTAGCAAAACGACCTATGGTAGCACCATAATATTTTTCATGAGCCATAATATACTCTTTAGGAGTCTCAAAACCTAAAACAATATCAGCCAATTGATCATTCAAATCTGGAACCCATAATTGCATTAATCTTGCCCCATAATTTGTAATTACAGCCTTCAATTCATTTTTTGAAATACAAATAATTTCCATTTTAGTAAAAATGAAATTTTAATATTAAAAATTATCGTTTCTAAAAGTTTACCATAAAAGCATAAACCTCTTAAAAACAATACATTAATATATATATATGAATTTTAGTATCAAAAAAAATTAAAAAAAAATTAAAAATTTAACATGTCACCTATTTACAAATATGTTTTTTTTACATATATTTGAAGCTCTTTATGAAAAGATTATCACCCTCTTCACATTTTTTCATAAAGACAGACAAGAATTAAACTTTAAACAAGGGGGAATTGCCTATGCAGTCGTTTAGATTGCTAGGCATTCTTTCCCACTAAAAACTCAGAAATGAAAAAAATTTCAAAGTGCATCGCATGCACAATTGTAGGCGTATCGTTTATTTTGTTTGCTTTACAACTCACACAAGGAAGTGCAAGAGATTATTCTTGGGGCTGTTGGGGCAAAAAGAAATGTACCAAAATTAATTGTATTTTAAATGATACTATACAAGAAAAACCCTTAAAAATTGAAGAAGAATTTTAAGGGCAAAATGTAAGCATCGTTATTAGAAATTATGCCTTACTATCTTGGTCAAAATAATTAGTTTGAACTTCTTCATTATCTTGCAATTTTTGGCTGTATTTCATTCTAGAAGCCTTTTCTTTAGCAAACATTTGTTTCATTCCTTCAGTTGTTTTCTTGAAGACTAAAGTGTTTTGTATAGAAATAGAAGAAGCTACTCGTTCTACATCATGATCAGCTCCAATGTAGGTAAATGTCCAATTTTTTTCTTTCAATTCACTAATTAAAGATTTGATGGCATTTCCTGAATATTCTTTAGAAGCATTTTCATAACCATCGGTTAAAATAGTTACTAAAACATTAGCGTTTTTTTCTTTTTCTACTTCTAAACGCAATCGACTTACACTTTCACCAATAGCATCATATAACGGAGTGGATGCATTAGGACGAAAAGTGTCTTCATTCAGTTCATCTAATTTTTCAACAGCTTGATTAAAAAGATGTGTAGTAATTCCTACTCCATTAAAAGTGACAAATGTAATAGAATGATTTTGTTCTTTAAATTTTTCTTGAACAGATTTTACTGTTTGAACAACTTCATTAAAGCCTTGAATGGTAGCAGATTTCACAGAATTCATAGAACCACTTTCATCCAAAATAATTAGGTTAAATACTTTTTTTTGACTAGACATAATATTATAGTTTTGAATTTTAAAAATAATAAGGAAATCTCTCTAAATTGTATGATAACTGATAAGCATAATTACAAAATATAATTATGTTTGATGTAGATAAATTTATGGAAAGATAAATGGATACCTTATTGTAGTAATTTAGCTCTGACTCAATCAAAGCATACAAAAAATTAACTATAATTTCTTTAAAAAAGTTCCCACTTTTAGAAGAATCTACTAATAAATATAGCTTATATGTTTAAAAATCCTTATTTTGTGAATATATTCTTAAAACCATAAAAAAAATTTGATGGCACAATCACAATCACAAGTTCCTACAACAACAAAAACATCTGTTCTAGCATCAGGTACAGTTATCAAAGGAAATTTCAAAACTTCTGAAAATTTAAGAGTTGATGGTACAGTACTAGGTGATGTTACTTGTGATAAAAAAATTGTCATCGGTACATCTGGAAAAATTGAAGGAACAATTCGAGCAGCAGAAATCACTGTACAAGGAAAAATTGAAGGGGAAGCGATTAGTAAAGGAATGGTTCATTTAATGATGACTTCTAAAGTAGATGCCAAAATTACAGCTACAAAACTTGAAGTAGAAGAAGGTGCTATTTTTAATGGTAATTTTGCTATTGGGAAGAAAAAATAATTTAAATCCTAACTCTCATGAAACAACTTATACTATTTTTTTTATTCCCTCTCGTTATTCATGCTCAAACAACTGTTGTTGAATTTGATACTTATCATTCTGATAACAGTATTAATCATGAAATAGAATATACCAATGTTTTATTAGAAGAAAATACAACATATTTAATTAATGTTATTGGTACTTTTAGTCCTTGGTCTTCGCAAACTTGGGCAAATAGTACTAACTGTGGGCTCCCCGAAGCTTCACCTATTTATCCTTCAAATAATATCGAATCTGGAAAGACAAGTCATGATATTTGCTATACTTTTGCAGGTGCGAGTCCTAGTGTTTGTCAATCTAATCAAACAATCCCTTATATTAGTAATACAGGTATTTTAATCAAATTTTCTACTGATGGTGGTAATTCTTATCATGACATTACCCATTTTAATTCTAATATGATTTATAATCAAAATCATTCTTATGATTTTCAAGTAGAAGGAAATGGAGAAAATTTAAGAATAAAAATGTTTGACACTTACTCTTCAGACAATTATGGAAAACTTCAAATTAGTGTTACAGCCAAAGATACTGTAGCAACAAGTATTACAACAACAGATATTGAAGAAGAAACTCTATCTTTAAATATATACCCTAATCCTACTAAAGATAAATTGAGTCTAGATTTTTCTATAGATAATTTTGAAGGAACCATTCAAATTTATGACACAACAGGAAAACTGATACAAATGGAAAAAATCCAAGGAGATACAACTCTAGATCTTCAACAATTTTCAAGTGGCATATATTTTATCCGAGTTTTGGATAAAACACAAAAAACAATAATGACACAAAAATTCATAAAAACTTCTAGCCCTAGAGTATAGAAATAATGATACTATATACGAGCATGAATTGCTGTTAAAAATTCTTTTCTCAAGTTTTCATTATTTGCAAATTGACCACAATATTCTGAAGTAATGGTACTACTTCCAACATCTTTTACTCCTCTTGCTTGAACACACATGTGCTGAGCATCAATATAAACAGCAACATCTTCAGTATCTAAAGCTTTTTTCAGCTCATTGGCGATCTGTATTGTTAAGCGTTCTTGAACCTGTGGACGCTTACAATAATATTCTACAATTCTATTAATTTTTGAAAGACCAATTACATTTCCATTAGAAATATAAGCTACATGAGCTTTTCCATAAATAGGCAAAAAATGATGCTCGCAAGTAGATTGAACATTAATATCTTTTTCAACCAACATTTGAGTATAATTATATTTATTCTCAAACATCGCTACACGAGGTTTATTATTGGGATGTAGTCCTGAAAAAATTTCTTTCACATACATCTTTGCTACTCTATATGGTGTCCCTTTTAAGCTATCATCTGTAAGATCTAAGCCTAAAATATCCATTATTTCTCGAAAATGAGTTTGAATTTTTTCCACTTTTTCATCGTCAGAAAGAACAAAAGCGTCTTTTTTTAATGGAGTATCAAATGATGTTCCTATATGGGCATCACCGAAATCTTCTATATTCTCCTTAAGTAATTGCTTTTTAGAGATAAGAGTATTATTTTTTTTCATGCTTATTTGATATCATCGATTAATTCCTAAATATAGAACACTAATATAAAATATTTAGTTTATAATCATTCTTTACATTAGTTAATACCTTATATTATCATTTTTATTAACTTTATCAAAATTAATTCAAAATCAATTGGTTATATGATAAGGTAGAGCAAATATTAATAATAACTATTTATTTTTTAAATAATTTTTAACAAATATTCAACTTTATGATGGTTTTTATTTAAAAAGTCACGCTATGTCAAAACAAATACAAGAAGAAAAAAATGATGGAATAATTTTTCATCCTTCAAAGCTATTTATGTACTTGTTTCTTGCAAGTTTAACTATGATATTTTTATTTTTAACACTATCCTACCTCTATACAAGGATCGAACAAAATATTACTCCTATAAAAGTTCCTAGTATCTTTATGATCAATACTTTCATACTATTAGGTACAAGTTATTTTGTTCATCAAGCCAATATTGCTTATATAAAAGATAATACTCAAAAATATCAAAGAAGCCTTTTACTGACTATTTTTCTGACTATAATTTTTATGCTTTTACAAATTGTAGGATGGAATCAATTATTAGAAAATAATGCTTCTTTTTTTAATGCTACTGATAATGCAAAATCATATTTACAAGTGATTTCTATTTTACATTTTATACATATTTTTGTAGGACTTCCTTTCTTAGTATTATTTTATTTACGAGCAAAAAAAAGAATGGTAGAACCTGTTAGTGTTTTGATTTATTTTTCTGATCCTAGCAAAAAAACACACTTAAATTTATTAACGCTTTACTGGCATTTTTTAGATATTTTATGGGTTTACTTAGTTCTATTTTTTTGGATCAATTCTTTATTTTAACTAAACATCATTAATTCCTTTAGAAAAGGTACTTTTGAATCTAGTCAATCGTTGTATCTTTATACTTTCTTAGATAGTTAACACACATGAAAAATATATTTTATTTATTTATTCTTTTAGGAAGCTGCTGTATTTACTTGTCCTCTTGCCAAGAAGATAATTTTAATACGAGTTCTAATATTACACTTGATTTTTCAACAGATACCTTACGTTTTGATACTGTTTTTACTGAATTAGGTTCTGCTACTAGAATCATTAAAGCTTACAATCCTAATAATAATCCTATCCAAATTAGTGAAGTATTTTTAGAAGAAACGGTTTCTTCTAAATTTAGAATTAATGTTGATGGTTATACCATTGGAGCAGGAGAAAAAGCAATAGATATTCCTATTGCAGGAAAAGATAGTGTTTATATTTTTATCGAAGTAACTATAGATCCCGACGATCCATTATCTATTAGTCCTTTTGTGTTATATGAAAATTTAATTTTTAAAACTAATGGTAATACTCAAAGTGTTGTTTTAGAAGCTTTTGGACAAAATGCAAATTATATTCCTAGCCAATTCAGTAATGGAACACTCAATTTATTGACTTGTGATTTGGGAACTATTACTTGGGATGATCCTAAACCCTATGTTATTTATGGGGTTTTATTTGTAGATAGTTGTGAATTAGTCATTCCTGAAGGAACACAAATTTATGTTCATGGAGGATTAGTGAATGCAGGAGGGGGTATTTTTTATAATGATGGGATTTGGTTTTTTCTAGATCAAGCTACATTAAAAATGGAAGGAACAGCTGAAAATCCAATTGTAGTACAAGGAGATCGTCTTGAAGAATCTTTCCAAGAGATTAGTGGACAATGGGGAGGTATTCGATTGGGAACAGGAAATAATACACATTTGATTGAACATACCATTATTAAAAATTCTATTATAGGTGTTCGAGTAGATTCTGCTGCCAATTTAGATATAAGAAGTAGTCAAATTAGAAATACCTCTAATTCTGGTTTATTAGGTGTTCATGCCAATATTAATGCTAGTAATTGTTTAATTGTAGATAATGGAGGCAATAGTGTTCAATTAGAATTTGGAGGAGAATATGAATTTAATTATTGTACAATGGTCAATTTTGGTTCGGATCAATCTTCTTTAAAATTATCCAATGCGATTTGTGCTGAAATCCTTTGTGGTGGATGCCTAGGAAATGATATGAATGCTTCTTTTACCAATTGTATTATTGCAGGTTCTAGAAATGATGAAATTATTTTTAGCGAAGATTGTATGCCCAATCCTTTAAATGCTTCTTTCCAAAATTGTATTGTTCGAGTCAATGAATTATTAGAAGATTATCCTAATTTCTTTTCTGAAAATTGTATTACCAGTTCTTGTTTTCAATATGATTCTTCTGAACCTCTTTTTGAAGATTCTTTTGATGGAGATTATCATTTAGATTCTCTTTCTTTTGCTACAGAAAAAGCAATTCCTGTTTTTGGTATTTCTGTAGATTTAGATGATTTTCCTAGAGATGGACTAAATCCTGATTTAGGCTGTTATGAAAGTACTTATTGATTTCAGTTATCAG
>JAHDII010000114.1 GCA_020630895.1 Saprospiraceae bacterium | reverse complement strand
AATAAATTTTTTTAGATTTGAACATTCATCTATTCCAATTTCACTCATTCATTACAATATAATTATGAAAACGAGGAAGTCTATAAGCATAAGCGTAATCCTATTTATCTTTTTATTTACTTTTTGCAATAGTCCCGAAAAAGAAAATGATCAACTATCAGATACATCTAAAGCAATTGATACAAAAGAAATAAATGTAAACAAAGATGAAGTTTCTGAAAAAGTTGCAGTTGATGATAGTGAAACAGAGAATGATCAATTACCCAAAACCTTAAAAATTCTTGATGAAGTCGAAGGAGATTTAGATAAAGATGAAATTCCTGAAAAAGTTGTAGTATATGATACAGGAAAAGAAACAGATTTAGGAACGGAAAGAGAAATTCATATTTATAAAAAAAATATGGATGAATGGGAATTATGGAAAAAATCACTTGGAGGTATATTATCAAGCAAGCATGGAGGAATGATGGGAGATCCTTTTGAAGGAATTTCAATAGAGAGAAATTGTATAGTGATTGATCACTTTGGAGGAAGTCGTCAAAAATGGAATTATACGCATAGATATAGATATCAAAATAATGAATTTAAACTTATTGGAGCATCTGTTAATTTTGGAGCACCTTGTGATTCTGTTTTCGATTTTGATTATAATCTTTCAACAGGTCAAATAGATTATAAAAAAGAAATAGAAGATTGTGATAATGAAACTTCAACAGTTGAGAAAGAGAATACGATTCATAAATTGGAAGTTTTGCCGAATATGAATGATTTTTATCCTGGAAATAATGAGTTGAAATTTCCTAAATCTGGAACGATAGTTTATTATTAAATCCAAGTTGGGTAAAACACAAAATTGTAAGAGAAAAACAAGTTGTGCATGTATCAAAATTGTATTGAAAAGAAAATAGATTTTCCAAAAATAAATTGATTTATTTCATTTAGATGATTGCGTAAAAAAAATTATATGCTAGATCTTAGAGATCCTTTTTGGAAAAATTTAAAAGGAGGATATAAACAAAAATTTGATGCTTCAATTCACTTGTTAGAATTAGAAAAGACTAATAATTCTAAAGAAATAGATCAAATATTTAAAATTTTTTGGAAAGAATTATATCATCAAGGAGATGTTGGTTTAGCTTCTTATTATACATTACCACATTTGATTAGAATAGCGATAAATAAACCATTCAATAATTGGAATATTTATGGATTAATTATAATTATTGAATTAGCTCGACAGCAAGAAAACAATCCAAAAATTCCTGAAAATTATTTAAATGAATACGAAATAGAACTTAAAGAAGTGACTAAATTAATTTATCAAAATCAAATTGAAAATTGGGATGATAGATATGGAACACTAGCGTTATCAGTGGTAGCAGTAGTAAATCAAAAGTATGAATATGCAGAATTGCTCATGAAATTATCTCATATAGAATTGAAATATATTAAATCTTTTACTGAGAATTATGATTCGGTTTGTGAATGGATGGAGAAAAAAGATTTTGTGCTCAATGAATTAACAGAAAACCAACTAAAATTATTATAATTGTATTTGAATATCCTGTACCGAAAATGGGCTATTTATGATTGATAGGTATAAATTAAAATCAAAATGAATAAAAAAATAAATCGGTTAATTATTTTTTTAGTTATTTCTTTAACATGGTCGTTTTTATGGTTTACAAATAAAAAATTAGTTTTTCAGTATATCGAAAAAATACCATCATTGCAATTTTATTTTTTAGGAATAATTCCAGTAATAGGAATATTAATACCTGCGTTAGTATTAAGACAAAAACAGCCAAGTAATAAAATGAGTTTAACAGGTAACTCCTTCTTTGAATCTTTGTTAATTGCAAGTATTCCAATATTAATTTTGACGATAATAGGAGTACCTAATGATATCGGTTTTCAACCTAAATTATTTGGTTTTATTATAGGAAGTTTTACAATGATTTATGCACTATTTGAAGAGTTTGGTTGGAGAGGATATTTGCAAGAAGAACTTTTTGAAAAATATAATAAATGGTTAGCTTATATTATAATAGGAGTAATTTGGTATTTGTGGCATTGGTATTTTTTTAGAGAAGAAAATGATCCAAAATTAATTATGATTCCAATTTTAATATTAGCAAGTGTGGGAATTGGAGAAGTGGCAAAAAGCACAAAATCTATATTGATTTGTGGAGCACTTCATGGTTTAGTAAACATATTACTGATTTATGGTGTAATTGCTGAAAATATGACGGATCAAGAAAAAATAATATTATTAATAGTTTCATTGATAATATGGATACCCATTATAAAAAAAATCGAAAAAAAGAATGCTATTGCCAATGATGTATAGCAACTAATATTTCGTTTTATACAGCAGCTCTAATATTTCTATTAACAATATTCTGCTATTGCTTTTGCTTTTGTGTTTTAAGTAATATATGCTGTTAATTAATACCTTCTTTATGAAATTTAAATTTACAAAAAAACAAATTAAAACTCTTGAGCATATTTGCCTTGCATTTATTCCTACAATTGTAAAAGGAGGAGATAATGATGGATACTGGGAAAGAAAAGGAACCGATTTACCTGTAGTGGAAGAGATCGAGAAAATTATAGCATCCTTACCCATAGAAAATCAAAAGAGTTTTTTAGATTTATTAAAAATATTAGATTCTAAATTATTAGGATTAACATGGTGGGGAGCATTAAAAAGTATTCAAAATCTCAATGATATTCAAAAACAAAAATTATTGAATCGATGGGCAAAAAGCCCCATTCCATTATTGAGAGGAGCATATAATGCTTTAAAAAAATTGGTTGGTATTGTATATTTTGGATATTCAGAAAAGGAAAAAGAGAATCCTAATTGGAAAACCATTTCTTATCCAGGTCCTTTGGAGAATATTTATAAAAATCAAATTCCAAAATTATCTACAGAAAAAGTTTTTAAAGATACTACCATTCAATGTGATGTAGTTGTTATTGGTTCTGGAGCAGGAGGAGGAGTTGTTGCTGCAGAACTAGCAAAAGCAGGGCAGGAAGTCATTATTTTAGAAAAAGGAGATTATATTGATGAATCTAAAATGTCTTATCGAGAAGTAGATATGATTAGTTCTACTTATGACAGGAAAGGAGCTTTTACAAGTGAAGATGCAAGTGTTGCTATTTTAGCAGGTAGCTGTTTAGGAGGAGGAACAACAATTAATTGGTCGGCATCTTTTAGAACGCCCAATTATATTTTAGAAGAATGGGCAAAAGAACATGATAATCCTCAATTTTTAAATCCTGATTATAAAAAATGTTTTGAATTTATAGAAAAAAGAACTCATATTAATACAAAATTATCCCAACATAATTCACAAAATCAATCTTTGTGGAATGGGGCTAAAAAATTAGGTTACCATGTAGATTTAATTCCTAGAAATGTACATCCCAATCATTGGGGAATGGAACAAGAATTGTATTGGAAATCTCAAGGTTATGGAGGTTTAGGTGATTCATTTGGACATAAACAAGGAACATTAAAAACATTTTTAGAAGACGCTGTTGGAAATGGAGCAAAAATTTATGTGAATACAAGGGCTCAAAAAGTACAGCACCAACAAGGAAAAGTTACAGGCGTTTTGGCAGAGCAAATCTCAAGTAAAGGAGAACGATTTCAAGTCAATATTCAATGTAAAAAAGTAGTGGTTTCAGCAGGAGCTATTCATACTCCAGTTATTTTAAAAAAAAGTGGTTTAGAACACCCTCAAATTGGGCGAAATTTATATTTGCATCCCGTTAATGCAGTAGGAGGGATATATCCTCATCAAGTAGAAAGTTGGTATGGTCCTATGATGTCTGCTGTGAGTGATCAATTTGCCAACTTAGATGGCAATTTTGGTTATAAAATTGAAACACCACCGATTCACAGTGGTTTTGCTGCTCTTTCTACACCTTGGAAAAATGGAGAGCAATACAAAAATGATATGTTGGATATTTCTCGATTAGGTGTGTTTTTAGTTCTAACTCGCGATAAATATGGAGGGCAGGTAAAAGTGAGTCAAGAGGGACGTCCATTAGTTCATTATAAATTGCATCCTTATGATAGAAAACATTTGATTCATGGAATGAAAGAATGTGCTAAAATTCATGCAGCAGCAGGAGCTAAAAAAATTCGATTATTACATAATGAATATTATGAATGGAATACTGAAAAAGGAAATATTGATGATTTTGTTCAAAAAATAGATACTATCAATTGGAAATCTAATAGATTTATTTTGTATTCTGCTCACCAAATGGGAACTTGTAGAATGGGAGGAAGAGCAAAAGATCATCCATTATTACCTACAGGAGAAACAAGAGAAATTAAAAATCTATTTGTAGCAGATGCTAGTGCTTTTCCTCGGTGTAGTGGAGTAAATCCAATGCTTTCAATTCAAGCATTATCTTATTATATTTCTCAACATATTATTTAACTACAACACTAGCACGATTATTAGTTTCATTACATTCTAGAATCATTTGAGAAGAATCAACAAAAACAATTAGAACCTTAACGTATTTAGATTGCTTTTTTCGGCTCACTTTCATTTCTACTTCCATACTATCGCCTGGAAACAAAATTCCTTTGGTTTTTTCAAGCCCTTTAAGATGAATATAATCAGCAGGAATAGCTCCACGGCTAAACTTTCTTGACCCTGAAAAAAAGGCACCTACAACGATATTGTCATCAAGAGTTTTTTCACCTATAACATTCACAAAACCTTTTCCTTGGTTAGATATTCGAAATTTGACATAAGCATATTTTTTATCTCTTTTCAGCAGTACTAAACTATCTAAAACTAGATCAGGACATAATTTTCTACTATAATTAGGTGCTTTATCTCCTGTATTTAATTTAAAACTAGCACCTTGATTTCTTCTTTCTTTAGGAATTTTAATTTTATACTCTATAATCTTAGAACCACCATTTTTTAAATCAAGCTTAGTAGATTTAATTTTTTCAACAATCAAATCTCTATATTGATTAACATCTGTTTGCTCCAATTGATCATCAAATTTAACGATCAGTTGGTTTTTAATTTCTGATTTTAGATTAGGGCTGATGGCTTTACTACCTGTATTAGTCGTTCTAAATTTAATTTTAAAGCTACTTTTTTTAGAACTTAGCACTTTAGGATTGCTTAAATAAATTCTATACCCTGAATAATTATCATCAGACAAAGAATTATTACTACCTTGTCCCCAAGAAAATACGATTCCTAAAATAATAAAAAAGCATATAAATAATAATCTCATCACGTTTTTTAGTGTTTTAGATATAGCAATAACGATTTTTATTTGATAATGTTATGATTCCAATATTATGAATTTTGCGAATATAATCATAAAATTGCAGCCAATTATCGTTCCAATTCATTGAAATTGATATATTAGACTTTATGAATATACCATTTTTTATAGCCAAAAAGGTCATTACCAATCCTTCTCAATCTTTTTCTAGGTTGATTATTAGAATTGCTATTGTTGCAGTTGCCTTAGGAATGACAGTAATGGTGGTTTCTTCTTCATTGATTTCTGGATTCAAAAATGAAATTTCTAATAAGATATTTGGCTTTTGGGGACATATTCATATTATGAATTTTGAAATTGTAAGTTCTAATGCTTATGAAACAGTTCCTGTTTCTACAGATCAAACGTTTTATCCTAATGTTGAAGATATTGAAAAAATAAGTTATCCTGCTCCTTTTCAATTTTTAGGTTATAAAAATGAAGATTGGATGCAAGTCAAAGAATCCTATGGAGGAGTTCGACATATCCAAACCTTTGCTCAAAAAATAGGAGTTATAAAAACCAAGAAAGATATAGAAGGCATTATTTTAAAAGGAATAGGACAGGATTATGATTGGAAATATTTAGATGATTTTATGGTTGAAGGGGAACGTTTGGAACTTCAAGATTCTGTGGGTACTCGCGAAATTTTAATTTCTGAAAAAACATCTAAACGATTAAATTTAAAATTAAAAGATAAATTATTAGTCTATTTTGTAAAAGGTTCAAATCAAGTTAAGAGATTATTTCAAGTCAAAGGAATTTATAAAACAGGGCTTGATGAATATGATGCAAAATATGCTATTGTTGATATTAGAGAAATTCAACAAATTAATAAATGGGAAGGCGATCAAGTTTCTGGATTTGAAATTTTTATAGATGATTTAAGAGATATAGAACCTTTAGCAGATCATATTTATGATAATATAGAAGACCATAATTTATATTGTACAACGATTAAAGATATTGAACCTAATATTTTTGGATGGTTAGAATTGCAAAATGTCAATGAAATAGTTATTTTGACGTTAATGATTTTAGTAGGAATTATTAATATGATAACAGCACTTATTATATTAATTTTAGAACGTACTAATATGATTGGCGTTTTAAAAGCATTGGGAGCTAAAAATTCTACCATTCAAAAAACATTTTTATACTATGGAGCTTATATCGTTATTGTAGGATTATTCATTGGAAATATAATTGGAATAGGTTTGTGTTTGATTCAAAAATATGCTCAAATTATTAAATTACCAGAAGAAGATTATTATGTAGCTGTTGCTCCAATTGATATGAACTTTTATACTATATTATTACTCAATGTAGGAACATTAGTTATTACAGTATTGATCTTAATTATTCCTTCTTTTTTAGTAAGGAAAATAACGCCAGTAAAAGCCATTCGTTTTAAATAAACTTAATAATTCATTTTATTTTTTCTTACTATTTTTCTAAAAAATGCTCTAGTAACAATGATAATATGATTCATAATATTAGGAATAAAACCATAGTGTTTTTTTAGTATTGAAAAACGATCTTTTAATGATTGTTGATGATATTTTCTAGATGTTCCTCCAATTAAAAAAGAAGCGATAACGAGATGTGTATGTTTTATTTTTTTTGCTTTTTGTAGAGCTATAATCACCCAATCAATATCTGCACATAAATTATTCAAAATATAAGAGGTAGTAATTTCTTTTTTTACAATAAATGCTTGATGACTTACTACCATTCCTCGTTGTAAACTTTTCCAATTGAGCTGTTCAGGTAATTGATGAGGAGTAATTTCTGAACGTAATCCTAAATGAGTTCTAGCATCATTGACCATCATAACATCACCATAATAAATATCCATGTCATCATTATTTTTAAATACATTTTCAATCGTATATTTATCAAATAAATGATCTCCACAATTCATAAAAAGAACATAATCTCCACTTGCTTTTTTTAGACCTTTATTCATAGCATCATATAATCCCTGATCAGGTTCACTTATAACAATGTCAATTTTATCATAAGATTGAATGATTTTAAGAGTTTCATCAGAAGAAGCACCATCAATAATAATATACTCAATTTTATCATAAGTTTGGTTCAAAATACTCTCAATTGTACCTTGAATCAAGTTTTCTCCATTATAAACTACAGTGATTATACTAATTGTTGGTTGCATATCTTATGAATTTCTTACCTTTGGCTGCACAAAAATACATGTTTAAAATGAATGATACCGTAAAAAAAATATTACCACATTTTATTAGTGTTATTGTAATGTTAGCACTAGCAATGGTTTTCTTTTCTTCTTATGCTTTCGAAGGGAAAGTTTTGAACCAACATGATAATGTTCAAGCTAGAGGAATGCAGGCAGAAATTCATAAATATAATAAAGAAAATAAAGAAACCATTCTTTGGACTAATTCTCAATTTTCTGGAATGCCTACTTATCAACTCCATTTAAAAACAACGGGGAATAAAATCAAAAAGCTTTTTTATGCTTTATTATTGTACCAACCTATGACAGCACCACATTCTGGAGCATTTATAGGAATGTTGAGCATGTATATTTTGCTAATTATTTTAGGGGTTGATTGGAAATTAGCCATTGGAGGAGCGGCTTCATTTGGTTTGTGTACTTATAATATGGATTTAATAGAAGAGGGGCATACCACCAAATTATTAGCACTTGCATTTTTGCCTGCAATGATGGCAGGAGTCATTCTTTTATTTCGGAATAAATTTTTTATAGGAAGTACTTTATTTGGATTAGCTTTTGCACTTCAATTATATTCTAACCACTTCCAAATTACCTATTATTCTGGAATGTTAGTCGGAATATATGCTTTAATAAAAATAGGATATGGAATTAAGGAAGGAAAAGAATATATGTCCTTAATGAAACCCATAATTTTATTAGGAATTATTAGCCTTTTAGCTGTTGCTACAAACGCCTCAAGAATGTGGACTACCTATGAGTTTTCACATGAGAGTCAAAGAGGAAAATCAGAATTAGCAGCAAAAAAAGGTATTAATGGTTTAGATAAAGGAACGATTACAAGTTATAGTCTAGGAAGAATGGAAGCCCTTGTTCCTTCTTTAATTCCTAATTATTATGGTGGAGGTTGGGATCATAAAACAATTACTGATACTGAATTTTATAAAATAAATGCTGCAAATGAAATTCAAAAAATGGTACAAAGTGGTATGTCTAAAGCAGATGCAGAAAAAAGAATTCGAGTTTCTTTAGCAGGAAGGTACATGTATTGGGGAGATAATCCTCCTGGTGTATCTATTTATTTTGGTGCCGTTGTTTGGTTGTTATTTATTGTAGGACTCATTTTAGCTACAGGACCAGAAAAATGGTGGTTTGTCATTACAGCTGCTTTTATGATGATGATTTCTTGGGGAGGTAATTTCTTTATGACAGAAATTTTCATTGATTATCTTCCGATGTTTAATAAATTTAGGGCACATTCTATGGCAATGGGATTATCACAAATTGGTTTTACTGTTCTAGCATTTTATGGGGCTCAAAAGTTATTTGATACAAAAATAGATTTGCAATATAAAAAGAAAGCATTTTATATTGCAATAGGTAGTTTAGTTGCTTTTATTATTATTTCTTTTTTTATGGCAGATTTTTCAAGTAGAAATGATAGTGATCCTAATCTAGCACCTATTATCCCTATGCTTATTTCAGATAGAACAATGCTCTTAAGAAATGATATTTTAAAAACATTACTTTTCTTGGCATTAACATCTGGTTTAATTTGGGGATATTTGAATCAAAAAATAAGGTCAATAATTTTAATCATAGGAATAACTTTATTA
>JAHDII010000001.1:16652-46400 GCA_020630895.1 Saprospiraceae bacterium | reverse complement strand
ATATAAAATTTGAGCCCTTATGCATTTATTCTTTCATCGTTAATTGAATTCTTTTTCTAGGCATATCTATATCTAGAATTTTTACCATTATTTTTTGATCCAATTTTAAAACTTCCGCAGGATCTTTTATAAATTTATTAGTAATTTGAGAAATATGAACCAATCCATTTTCTTTAATTCCAATATCTACAAAAGCTCCAAACTTTGTTAAATTAGTAACAATTCCTGGAATTTTCATTCCTGTTCTTAAATCATTAATATCCATAATTCCTTCAGCAAAAGAAAAAACTTCTGCTTCACCCCTTGGATCTAAACCTGGTTTTTCTAATTCTTTAAGAATATCTTTTAATGTTGGTAAACCTACTGTATCAGAAATATATTTTTCTAAATGAATTGAAGAATAAATAGGTTTATTTTGAATTAATTGTTCAATAGGAACAGATAAATCTTTAGCCATTTGTTCAACTACAAAATAACTTTCTGGATGTACCGCAGAATTATCTAAAGGATGATTACTTTCTGCTATTCTCAAAAACCCTGCGGATTGTTCAAAAGCTTTAGCTCCCAAACCTGATATTTTTTTCAAATCTTTTCGATTCGTAAATGCTCCATTTTGGGTTCTAAAATCTATAATATTAGAAGCTAATTTAGGACCTATTCCAGAAACATATTGCAACAAATATTCACTTGCTGTATTCAAATTAACTCCTACAGTATTTACAACAGAACTTACAACTTGATCTAAATTATCCTTTAATTGAGTTTGATCCACATCATGTTGGTACTGCCCTACTCCAATAGATTTAGCATCTATTTTCACCAATTCCGCTAAAGGATCCATTAATCTACGTCCAATAGAAATTGCTCCTCGCACGGTAAGATCTAAATCTGGAAATTCATCTCTTGCAATTTTAGATGCAGAATAAATAGAAGCCCCTGCTTCATTCACCATAAAAATATCAATATCCTTTTTTCCTAAAGTCAATTCAATAAATCGTTGAGTTTCTCTCCCTGCTGTTCCATTACCTATAGCAATGGCTTCAATATTAAATTCTCTCACCAAATCTAGTATTGTATCTGCTGATTTTCCAATTTGCTGTTGAGGCAAATGAGGAAAAATAGTTACATATTTTTTAAAATTTCCTTGAGGATCTAAACACACCACTTTACAACCTGTACGAAAACCAGGATCAATCGCTAGAATCGCTTTTTGTCCTAAAGGAGCTGCTAATAATAATTGTCTTAAATTTTCAGAAAAAACAGCAATAGCTTCTTGATCCGCTATTTCTTTTGAACTTTTCCTAAATTCTGTTTCTATTGAAGGAGATAATAATCGTTTATAAGAATCTTTAACTGCCTCATAAACTTGATCAGCTGCGGCAGTATTATTTTTTACAAAAATTCTTTCTAATCTTTCTACAGCTCGTTCTTCATCTATAGAAATAGAAACTCTTACAATTCCTTCTTGTTCTGCACGTCTAATCGCTAGCAAACGATGACTTGGACACTTTTGTAAAGATTCCGAAAAATCAAAATAATCTCTATAGATAGCTCCTTCTTCTTTTTTCTTTTCTATTACTTTAGATGAAAGTATAGCATATTTTTCAAAAGATCTTCGAATCGCAGAACGAGCTATTGTATTTTCATTCACCCACTCTGCTATAATATCTCTTGCCCCTGATAAAGCATCGTCTATACTTGGAACTTCATCGTTGATATAATATCTTGCTCTATCTTCAATTTGATTTTCTCTTTGAGACATTAAAATTTTAGCCAAAGGTTCTAATCCTCTTTCTTTAGCCTTTGTAGCTCTTGTTTTTCTTTTCGGTTTATAAGGCAAATATAAATCTTCTAAAATAGAGGATTCCCAACAATCCCTAATTTTTTGAATTAAATCCTTATCCTTGATTTCTTGCTCTTCTAAACTTTTTAAAATTGTTGCTTTCCTCTTCTCTAATTCCTTAAAATATTTGAGTTCTGTTTGAATAGCAGTCACTTGGATTTCATCTAAACTTCCTGTTGTTTCTTTTCTATACCTCGAAATAAAGGGAATCGTGGCTCCATTCTCTAATAATTCAACTGTTGCTGATATATTTTTAATAGGAATTTGTAATTTTTTATAAATGAGTCTTTCTAGCATGAAAATTGTGTTTAAAATACAAAATTAATCCTATTATAGAACATTGAATTTAAACTTTATAAAAATCTTTACAATTAGAATAAATCTAAACAATGAATAGTCTTCTTTTCAGTATAAAATTCTTTAACAAAAAACATATAATTATTTAATTTTATAGCTAACCTGTAAACATATCAAACAGTAATACATTAAAAATATTTTACATATGCAATACTATTTTACACCTTTTCATTTTAAATCTTTTTTAGGCTCTATCCTTTTTGTTCTATTATGTTCAACATCTTCCTTTTCCCAACACTCTATTGCTAGGGAATGGAATGAATTATTATTACAATCTATTAGAGGTGATTTTGCTCGACCAACAGTTCATGCAAGAAATTTATGGCATTCTTCTATTTTGATGTATGACTTATGGGCTGTTTTTGATGATGAAGCAGAAACCTATTTTTTAGGTAAAGATATTGGTGGATTTAGTTGTAATTTTACTTCTTTTCCTACTCCTTCAGATATTGAAGCAGCAAGAGAAGAAGCGATTAGTTTTGCAGTATATAGATTACTTGTTCATCGATTTCAAAATTCTCCTCAAGGAGTAAATTCGATTGCGAATTATCAAAATTTAATGAGTTCTCATGGTTATGACATTAATAATATCAGTACGGATTATAGTACTGGTTCCGCTGCAGCTCTAGGAAATTATTTTGCTGAATGTATGATCAATTTTGGTCTTCAAGATCGTTCTAACGAACAAAATAGCTACGATAATACTTCGTATGCACCTATTAATCCTCCTCTAGTAACCAATCAAACAGGCAATCCCGATATTTCTGATCCCAATAGATGGCAACCACTTACACTTGATTTCTTTATTGATCAAAGTGGAAATCCCATTCCTTTCAATACTCCTGATTTTCTAAGCCCAGAATGGGGACAAGTAGTACCATTTGCTTTAGGAGAAGAAGATAAAACTGTTTATACAAGAGGTGGTTTTGATTATTGGGTATATCATGATCCTGGTACTCCTCCTTATTTAGATATAACAGGAGCAGATGCTTCTGAAAATTATAAATGGGGTTTTGCTTTAGTTTCACAATGGTCTTCTCATTTAGATCCATCTGATGGGGTAATGATAGATATTTCTCCTGCTTCTATAGGAAATGTTCAAGATTATCCAACTAATATTGATGATTATCCAACATTTTATAATGCTTCAATGGGAGGAGATCCTAGTCTAGGGCATAGTATCAATCCAGCTACAGGACAACCTTATACACCACAAATGGTTCCTAGAGCAGATTATGCTCGTGTTTTGGCTGAATTCTGGGCAGATGGTCCAGATTCTGAAACTCCTCCAGGACATTGGTTCACTATTTTAAATTATGTCAATGATCATCCACAATTTGAAAAAAAATACAGAGGTAATGGAGATATTATGGATGATTTAGAGTGGGATGTAAAAGCTTATTTTTTAATGGGTGGAGCTATGCACGATGCTGCTATTACTGCTTGGGGAATTAAAGGCTGGTATGATTATTTAAGACCTATATCTGCTATTCGATATATGGGAGATTTAGGGCAAAGCTCTGATCCTAATTTACCAAGTTATCACCCTGGAGGTTTGCCACTTATTCCCAATTATATCGAATTGGTAGAAATGGGAGATCCCTTAGCAGGTACTAATAATGAAAATGTTGGAAAAATTAAATTATATGCTTGGAAAGGCCCAGACTATATTAATAACCCTGATACTGACCTTGCTGGAGTAGATTGGATCTTATCAGGAGATTGGTGGCCTTATCAACGCCCTTCTTTTGTTACACCTCCTTTTGCAGGTTATATTTCTGGACATTCAACCTATTCTCGTGCAGCGGCAGACATCATGACTTTACTCACAGGAGATGAGTTTTTTCCTGGTGGAATGGGAGAATTTTTAGCTCCTCAAAATGAATTTTTGGTCTTTGAAGAAGGTCCTAGTATGGATATTACTTTACAATGGGCAACTTATAGAGATGCTTCAGATCAAACAAGCCTTTCTAGAATTTGGGGAGGAATTCATCCCCCCGCAGATGATATTGTTGGACGTTTAATTGGTGTTGAAATTGCTAGAGATGCAATGGATCTAGCTGAATATTATTTCTTTAGAGATAATGATAATGATGGATTCTATTCTTATGAAGATTGTGATGATAATAATCCTAATATTTATCCTAATGCCCCTGAAGTATGTAATGGTATAGATGACAATTGCGATGGAAATATTGATGAAGGACTGCCCATTTATACTTATTATCTAGATAATGATAATGATAGTTTTGGGGACATCAATTCTCCTTTAGATACTTGCCTTCTTACGCCACCTAATAATTATGTAGATAATAGTGATGATTGTAATGATAATGATGCCAATATTCATCCTAATGCCTCTGAAATATGTAATGGTATAGATGATAATTGCGATGGAACCATTGACGAAGGATTACCTATTTATACTTATTACTTAGATAATGATAATGATAGTTTTGGAGACATCAACTTTCCTTTAGATACTTGTCTTCTTGTACCACCTAATAATTATGTAGATAATAGTAATGACTGTAATGATAATGATGCCAATATTCATCCTAATATGAATGAACTTTGTGATGATATAGATAATAATTGTGATGGAAATATTGATGAAGGACTTCCTATTTATACTTATTATTTAGATAATGATAATGATGGCTTCGGATATATTGGTTCTTTTATTGAATCTTGCGATCCTACACCACCTAATAATTATGTAGATAATAGTGATGATTGTAATGATTTTGATTTAAATATTAATCCTGATATTATTGAAATCGCAGATAATGGAATTGATGAAGATTGTACAGGTTCCTAATCCTTTAAGAGATGAATTAACTATCCATTATGAATATACAGGAATTTTATATCTTTACATATATACTTCGGATCTCAAAGAGGTAGATATTGTTGAGGTAGAATTTATTGATAATAGCACTACTATTCGATTAAATGATTTACCTCAAGGAGTATATATTTTACAATTATATGATGCTGATAGATATAGAGTCTTTTCTAAACTATTAGTAAAAGTATAAACATTATTATAAATTAATGTACATCATAAATAATTTCTAATAATGTTTAAAATAGAAATTATTTATGATGACTCATTCAATAAAATTATTCTTTATAATATTCTTATTTATCCTAAGTGTAAAAACCAATGCACAAAATGCAGGCGAAAGATTAAATATTCCTTTTAAAAATCAAAATGGAGAAATCATTACTGATGCTCTTACGGGAGGATTAAATAATCCACAATTTTCTGAAATTGATTTAGATAATAATGGCATACAAGATCTTTTTATTTTCGATAAAACAGGGAATGTTATTTTAACCTTCATCAACAACGGTACAGCAGGTGAAGTAGATTACCATTTTGCACCTGAATATATTTCTAAATTTCCTGCGACAATCAAAGAATGGTGCCTTTTAAGAGATTATAATAATGATGGTATCATAGATATTTTTTCCTATTCTAGCACTCCAGGTATTGCAGGTATTGATGTACACAAAGGAACACTTGGAGCAGAAGGTTTATCTTTTGAATTGGTTCAAAATTTCAATAATGATTATAATTTATTAAGCTATCCATGGATCAATAATTTAGAATTAGAGATCTATGTTAGTAGAGATGATATTCCTACTATTGCAGATATAGACTTTGATGGAGATTTGGATATTCTTACATTCAGCCTTGTAGGTGATAAAATGGAATATTATAAAAATCAATCCGTAGAATTAGGCTATGGTTCTGATAGTCTATTTTTTGAATTTGTTGATAATTGCTGGGGGTTATTTATAGAAAGTGGTACATCTTCTACAATTCAACTAAGTACAACAGAAAATCAATGTGCTGATTTGAACGAATCAGGAGGGTTACATGCAGGTTCTACTTCTGTTTGTTGGGATGATGATGGAGATGGGGATAATGAATTATTAATTGGAGATATTACATCAACCAAACTATCTTTTTTACAAAGTTCTAGCACAGGAATCAATGATGCGCCTTGGATGGATATTTTAGATGATAATTTTCCGAATAATGATGTCCCTGTAAATATGACTGCTTTTCCTGCCCCTTTTGTTTTAGATGTCAATAATGATGGACGAAAAGATATTCTAGTAGCTCCCAATGATGCTGGAGGTTCTATGAATAGAAATGTTGTTTGGTGGTATAAAAATACCACGACCTCTGGTGCAGGTAATTATGAATATCAACAAAGTGATTTCTTAATTGAAAATATGATTGACTTTGGGCAAGGAACAAAACCTGCTTTTTTTGATTATAATGCTGATGGATTATTGGATATTGTTGTAGGAACTGATGGCTATTTTATTACGCCTGGCACTTTTGATGCTCGACTAGTTTTGTTTGAAAATGTAGGAACAATGACAAGTCCAGAATTTCAATTAATAGATGATGATTGGTTGAATTTCAGTCAATATAGCGATAGAAATTTAGCTCCTGCTTTTGGTGATTTAGACAATGATGGCGATAAAGATTTATTAGTGGCTCAAAATGATGGAAAATTATTTTTCCTAGAAAATACAGGAGGAGATAATGCAGCTATTTTCAATACTATTATCCCTGAATATAAAGGAATAAGTGGAGGACAAGAATGTGTTCCTTCTATTGCTGATTTAGATGGCGATGGTTTGCAAGATATTATTACAGGTTACAAACAAGGCAGAATGGCTTTCTTTAAAAATATAGGCTCCTCTAATGCTCCTGATTTTAATCCTGATAGAACCATGAGCCCTAATATAGATGGCTTAGGAAATGTCAATGTACTCATAGAAAATGATCCTAGAGGGTATGCCTCTCCAAAAGTATTTTCTTTTGATGATAATTTGGAATACAGAATTATTTCTGGAAGTTATTTTAGTAATCTTCATGTTTTTTCAAACATTATGGGAAATTTAAATGGTGATTTTACAATTGAATCTAATCAATATGCTTCTATTCATGAAGGGCAAGAAACAGCTTTAGATATTGCTGATATTGATGGAGATAATTATCTAGATATTATTGTTGGAAATTATAGAGGAGGGCTCTCTTTTTATAAAACGGATTTTAAAGTATCTACTGTAAGTATTGAAGAACCTCAAACAAATATATCATATCAAATTATTCCTAATCCTACAAATGGTTTTGTAGAAATTAAAGTAGATAATCCTAATACTGAAGTAAAAATAGGAATTATGGATATCACTGGACGATGGCTTATAGATATGAAAAAAGGCAAATTACTTAATATCAGTAATTTGCCCAATGGTGTATATATGGTAGCATTTGAGTTAGATGCTACAAAAGTGGTAAAGAAATTGATTAAACATTAATCTAACATATATTTATATATTTCTTTTTTCTAAGTCTAAGAAGGGGTAAAATAAAAAGTGCTACTCTTATTTAATAATAAGAATAGCACTTAAAAATTATTGCTGTAATTTTATTTTATGCTAAATAACTTGCAATCACACAAAGAATGAATAGGAGAGCTGCAAGAGTCCAAGTAGATTTTTCAATAAAATCACCTGATTTAGCAGCACCAAACATTTGGTTGGCTCCACCTCCACCAAAAGTAGAATCTAGTCCTCCTCCTTTAGGATTTTGAATGAGTACAGCACCCATCAATAAAAAACAAACGATTGCGATTGCGATTGTAATAATAGTAATCATAATAAATTATTTCTTTTTTTTGATTTTTTCAATCTCGTCTGCAAAGTAACTACTTTTTTTTGGAAATTTCAAACTTAAGCGTTCATACATTGCAATTGCTTTATCAAATTTACCTTGAATTAGTAATATCTTAGCCAAAGTTTCTGAAACGATTTCTTCATTTTCTTTTAAACTTTCTTCAGCAAGTTGCATTACTTTGACTTTGCGTCGTTTCATTTGCTGACTTTGTTCTTTTATTTTTTCAGCTTTCTTAGCTTTAACAACTTTTAAGAGTTGTTTGTTTTCTTTTAAAGATTTTTTCTTTTGCTTTTTAGACGATTTCTTTCCTTTGTTATTATTAAATTCTTCCGTTTTTATTGGCGAAGGAGAAGGAGCTTTCATTTGTTTTAACCAACTATTAAATGATGCTTTAGGCATAGGTCTTAAACTAGAATTATCAGATTTTTTTTCAACAATAATAGCTTCATTATCCTTTTTTTTCTCTTCTTTATTAGGTTTAGTGCTTTCTTTCTCTTCTATTATTTCTTCTTCTTTAATATCATTGAGAATGATCTCTTCTTCTTGTCTTTCTTCTTCTTCCTCCTCTAATTTTTGCTGTTTTGCGAGTTTTTGTATTGCTTTTTTTATACTATTATCTATTTCTTTTTCATATATATTCAAATCACTTTTCGATGAAGATTCAGGAGTTGAGTTTGTTTGTTTTATAGGATTTTCTATAACAATATTATCCTCAATATTTTGTTCTTCTTTTACTTGTTGTTCTTCTTCCTTCTTCTCTTGTTTTTTTTCTTCAGTTAATTCTAAGGTTTCTTCTTGAACTAAAAGAGAGTCATCAAATAATTTTTCTAATTCATTATTGTCAACAATAATTTCTTCTTCTTCAATTTTTATATCATTATGTTCAGTAATTGTTGTTTCTTTTTTTTCTTCAATAGCTTTTTTAAAATTTTCAATAATAGGATCTATATTTTCTTCCTTTTCAGGATTATCAAAAAGTATCTTAGTATCATTATCAATAATTAAATCTTCTAAATGATTTTGATTTAAAAAAGAATTATTGTCTTGGGTTAAGTCCAATTCTAGAAAGTCTTCATTTTCCTTTTTTTGAGGAGTAATATTAGTTTCAATTCCTTTAGAAAAATCAAGAATGGGTAATTTTAGTTCTGCATGTTCTTCTTGTTTTTGATTGAGATCTAGGAATTGAAATTCTTTTTCTTCAGATTGATAATCTTTTTTGAGTAATTGATATAGAGTGGTTCGATCTAAAGAATAAGCAGCAGTCATCTTTAGATTTCTTTCTTGTTCATTATTTTTATCTAATTGACTTTTGACTAATAATAAGTATCTTAAATTTTGGCAATAGGGATATTGTACTACCAAAGTTTTTAGTTCTTGGTAGGTAATTCGGTATAAAAGAGAGGGATCTTTTAAATATTTTGGAAATACATCTGGGCTCATGCCTTTTTGTTTTCTTTATTACCAATTGCCTCTAAATGCTTTGCCATAAACATCTTCGGCTAGTTGTTCAAAAATTTGACTAATTAAATTATTTTGAATATCTAATAAATTTTGATCTGCTAAATAATCTACTTCAAAAGAAAATGTTTGTGACCAATTTTTTTCTTCATCTTTATTATCAAAATAATCAACATTAATGCCAATTGTTAATCTACTAAATTGAGTTGTTTCTCCAGGTTGAGGAGCAACAGAACTTACAGTATATCTTTGAATAGCTCCTTCAAATTCAATATCGGGATTTATATCGGAATATTCTAATTTACTATCACTTAATATTTTTAATTTTAATAATTCTGTAAAATCTTCTCCTAGAGTTAAAGGAGCATTTGAGGCATTATTAGAAAATTGTTTAATATAAAAAGAATTGATATATGAGGGGACACTTGTATCATTTAAGGAAACTCTACAAGTTACAGCAGTGCAAATCCAAAAGATTAAAAAAAGTGTTATAATTTTAAAAAAGCTTCTCATATTAAAATTTATCAGCTAATTCGTATTCTTTTATTTTTCTATAAAGTGTTCTTTCTGATATACCTAACTCTTCAGCGGCATCTTTTCGTTTACCATTGTGCTTAATTAATGCTTTTTTAATGAATCTTTTTTCCATTTCCATTAAACTGAGCTCTTCATCTAGATCTTCAGACTCTGTAAAATTGTTTTGATTTCCTTGATGTGAAGGAATAATAATGGGTTGAGAATCATTCATATTATAAGATGGTGAATGATATTCTGAATGTTCAGGAGAAAAATCTTTATTGAATTTAGAATGATTGAGATGTTCTAAATGAGAATCACTTCTAGGCGATGATAGCAGGGAACGAACACCTGAAAGATCATTAACACTTAAGTCATTATCTTTAATTAATTCATAAATAAGACCTTTTAAATCATTCAAATCATTTTTCATGTCAAAGAGTAATTTATACAAAATTTCTCTTTCTTGAAAATCATTAGTTGAACTATCAGAAGTATGGAGAATAGGTAAATTTCTTTGAATGATATTAGGAATTAATTGGATGAGTTGTTCTGAATCAATGAAACTATCTTCTGCTAATACAGAAACTTGTTCTGCTACATTTTTTAATTCTCTAATATTACCTGGCCAAGGATAATTTTCAAGTATTTGTCTTGCTTTATCATCTAAATGAACAGTATCAGAACGATATTTTTCAGAAAAATCAGTAGCAAATTTTCTAAATAACATATAAATATCTTCTCTTCGTTCTCTTAATGAAGGGACTTGAATAGGTACAGTATTTAATCTATAAAAAAGATCTTCTCTAAATTTTCCGTGTTTAATTTTTTCTTGTAAATCTACATTGGTTGCTGCTATAATTCTGACATCCGTTTTTTGTGTTTTGGAAGAACCCACTTTAATAAATTCTCCTGTTTCAAGTACTCTTAATAAGTAGGCTTGTGTATCTAGGGGCATTTCTCCAATTTCATCTAAAAAAATAGTACCTCCATTGACGGTTTCAAAATATCCCTTTCTATCTGCGGTAGCTCCAGTAAAAGAACCTTTTTCATGCCCAAATAACTCCGAATTAATAGTTCCTGAAGGAATAGCACCTGTATTTATCGCAATAAAATTATTGTGTTTCCTAGCACTTAAAGAATGTATAATTCTAGAAAATACTTCTTTTCCTACACCACTTTCCCCTGTAATTAAAACCGTCAAATCTGTATTAGCCACTCTAGTTGCAGTAGATAAGGCTTGATCTAGTTTAGTAGATCTTCCAATAATTCCAAATCTTTGTTTAACGGTTTGTAAATTCATAAATATTTTATTAGTATGTTTATTTAGTGTTCAACTATTTCTCCTTTTAAAGTAGCACTTGTAGCTCCTGTTACTTTTACATAACAATATTGCCCTGCATTCAGATCATTCTTTTTAGGAAAAATAATCATTTTATTTTGAGAGTTACGTCCTTTAAAATCTTTATCAGATTTTTTAGAATCTCCTTCAATTAAAACTTTATATACTTTTCCAATATCTTTTTGATTATGACTAAAAGATATTTGATTTTGAAGGCGGATGATTTCAGCTAATCGTCTTTTTTTAACTTCAAGAGGAATATCATCTTCATATTTTTTTGCTGCTAATGTTCCAGGACGTTCTGAATAGAAAAACATATAAGACATTGAATATTGAGCAAATTCCATAATGCTTAAAGTATCTTGATGTTCTTCTTCAGTTTCTGAACAAAAACCAGCAATCATATCAGAAGAAATAGCACAATCAGGAATGATTCGATAAATAGATTCTACTCTTTCCTTGTACCATTCTCTATCATAAGTACGATTCATAAGTTTTAAAACTCTGCTATTTCCAGATTGCACAGGAAGATGAATATAATTACAAATATTTTCATATTTTGCTATGGTATGAAGTACTTCATCTGTAATATCTTTAGGATGTGATGTTGAAAATCGCACTCTTAAATCAGGATGAATTTGAGCGGTCATTTCCATCAATTGAGCAAAATTGATGGTCTCATTCGTTTCGGGATTTTCCCATAAATAAGAATCTACATTTTGTCCTAATAGAGTAACTTCTCTAAAACCTTTATTAAATAAATCGCTCGCTTCAGCAACAATACTAAAAGGATCTCTACTTCTTTCTCTTCCCCTTGTAAAAGGAACAATACAGAAAGAACACATATTATTACAACCTCTCATAATAGAAATAAATCCTGAAACACCATTAGAATTTAAGCGAACAGGATTAATATCTGCATAAGTTTCTTCTCTAGACAATAATACATTAATTCCCTTTTCTCCTCCAGAAGCATCAGCTACTAATTGAGGAAGAGAACGATAAGCATCTGGTCCAACGACAAGGTCAACTAAGCGTTCTTGTTCTAATAATTTTGTTTTCAATCGTTCTGCCATACAGCCTAAAACACCAACTAAGGTACCTGGCTTTTTTGCCTTAATTTTATCAAATATGCGTAGACGTTTTCTTACTGTATCTTCTGCTTTTTCACGAATAGAACAAGTATTGATAAGAATCAAATCTGATTCTTCCATATTTTTAGTAGCTTGATATCCCATTTCTCCTAATATCGAAGCTACAATTTCACTATCACTAAAATTCATTTGACAGCCGTAACTTTCAATATAAAAGTTTTTGCCCTTTTCGGAACTTGCTAACTGTTCTTTAAAAAAGACATCTCCTTGCTTTGTTTCATCAATTGATTTATTCAATATATTAGATTTGTAACTCATGATTATAATTCATAATAGGATCTAGTATAATCTAGATTTTATTTAAAACGTTCCTAATTTGAACTGCAAAAGTACATTTTTTTTAGGAAAGTGACAAAATGTCAGTGTTTAATTTTAATATACATCCTAATAATTAACAAGTAATGATTGGATTTATTCTATGATATGCACTACTTTTGGAGCCTAATTAAAATAAAAACAATGGAGGTTAAAGATACTAATGGAAATGTCTTAAAAAATGGAGATGCTGTTTTATTAATTAAAGATCTAAAAGTGCGAGGTACTTCCATTACATTAAAGAGGGGAACAGTAATGAAAAATATTCGTTTAACAGATAATGAAGATGAGGTTCAGTGTAAAACTGGAAAATCATGGACAGTCTTAAAAACGGAATTTTTGAAAAAGAAAAAATAATAATGTCAATTAATTAAGTTTTACTTAACTTAGATTAATTATTTACTAATGATACTTTAATTCAATAGCAGTAGATACAACTCTTATCTACTGCTATTTATATTTTATACGATGAAAGATAAAAAATATACTTGTATTAGTTGTGAATTATATGATCAGTTAGAATTATTTTCTTTGCAAAAGAAAGAAATATTACTTGAATATTATGATGAGAAAAATAATATTCAGAAAATAGAAACTATCATTACAAATTTAATTACAAAAAATAAAGAAGAATTTTTAATTACAGATTTAGAACAAAAAATTCGACTGGATAAAATTATTTCTATTCATCAAAAATCTACTTGAAAACTAATTACAGGAATAATTCCAGATTGTGGTTTCACAATAAAATCATTTAAAGTAAAATCATAAATTAAAGATAATTCATTAGAGTAGTTGATAATATTCTGAATATCTAAAATTAAAGACCAAGCATATTTCGGCTTATCTTTTCTATATGCTGCTTGAATATCCATTCTCCAATAATTTTTTAATTGATTTTCAAAAGTAAAATTTTCATCTTCGACCAAGTTTCTTATTGCTGCTGAAGCAATAGGATCTCCTGGAGTGTATTTTAAACCACCACTGTATAAATTTCTAAAACCTAGAGTAAGAGCATTATTTTTTTTAAATATAAATTCTTTTCCTATCATGATACTGGAAGAAAAACGACTGTCGTAACGTGTGCTGTAGCTGACTGTGCCATCAGTGCTGTAAGTAGATTGAAATAATGAACCTGAAAGCAAGAAAAATAAATTATTACTTAAATATTTTTCAAAGGTAATATCGATTCCCATATTTTTTCCAGTTCCTTCACTTGCTAGGGGTAAATTATTATTTTCTATACCATAGCCTTTTAAATTATTTAACATCCAAAAAGTGCTTCCTCCATCTTTTATAACAGGTACATTGAATAAATATTGATAATACAATTCAACATTTAATCTCATACTTTTGGGAAAAGAATGATCATATCCTAAAACAATATGATGTGCTTTTAATAGATCTAAATTTTTATTGGGAAGTGTATTATCATCTGCTTGGATAAAATATGTTCCTAGGGGTAAAATTTGACTATGCAATCCATAAGAAAAAGTAATTGCTGAATTTTTTCCTGCATGGTACCTTATCCCTAATCGTGGTTCAATAGCATAGGTATTATTGAGTGCAAAAAATAAAGTATGAAGCCCTCCATTAATTGTTATTTTTTCTTTAGGAGTATATCTTGCTTGAATATAATATTGCAATAATAAAGAATAACCTTTTTCTTGAATATCATTGATATATTCTTTACTTGTAAAATTTTGATAAGAACGATTCAAATTATAAAATAAAGAATTAAATGTAATTCCTGTTTTTAAAGTGAACTTGGAATTAAATTTTTTATTATAAAAAGAAGATAAAATATATCTTCCATTTAAATGATTTTCATTATTAATATTATATTCATTTAAATTCACATCTACAGAATCTTTTTCCCATTTTATTTTACTTGCAGTGGCTGCAAAAGTTGTTTTTAAATAAGAATTATTTTTTTCAAAAATATTAGAAATTGTAATTCCTGTTGCTCCCATGTTGGTACTTAAATCATATTGAGTTTGATCATCAAAAATTTTCCAATCTGTTTGATCCGCTTCAGGGATATTTAATTCAGAACTTAATCCACCGATGCCCCAAACTTGAATCGTTCCACTTTTTGTAGGAAAATAAGTATTGAATGAAAGATCTTGAAAATTATTTCCTGTTCTAGGATTCACTACATAAACTCCAAAAGAACTTAAAATTCCTAAGGTGGAATATCTATAATTAAAAAGATAAGAACTTTCTCCTTTTTTGAAAGGTCCTTCAGTAGCGAAATCTAAACCTAAAAGCCCTGCTTTAATTGTATATTCTCTATTTTCATTATTTCCTTTTCTAAATTTCATATCAAAAACTCCTGAAAGAGCGTTACCATATTCAGCAGGAAAAGCACCTGTTGAAAAATCAGAATTATCCAAAACACTAGCAGAAAAAACACTGATGCCTCCACCAGAACCACCAATTGTAGCAAAGTGGTTCGGGTTCGCAATTTCTACACCTTCTAACTTCCACAATAAACCAATAGAAGAGTTAGCGCGAATAACAATATCATTACTATTATCTTGGGTGAGTTGTACTCCTGGAAAACCTAAAGACATTCGAGAAGGATCGGCAATACTTCCAGGATAACGTTTGGATTCTTCTACCGAAAAAGAACGTGAGCTGTTGGTAATCATTTTATTTAATGGGCGATTAGATTTTTCTTTTGCTGTTACAACCACTTCATTCATTAATTCCGCAGATTCAATTAATTCTATGTTTAATACTAATTCTTTTGCAGAATTTAATATAATACCTTCTAATACATAATCTTCATAACCCATAAAACTAACAATAATTGTTCTCCGTCCAATGGGCACATTTTCTATTCTAAATTTTCCATCAAGATCTGTAACTTCTCCTATATCTCCAGATTCTAAACCTGTAACATATACTTCTGCACCAGGCAAAGATTGACGAGTGTCTTTATCAATAATTTGCCCTTTTATAGTTTGTGTGGGTGTTTCTTGTGCTTTAATTGTAACTAAAAAAGAGGAAATAATAATAGTGAAAAATAAGGTAATGTTTTTCATTTTGTTTTAATTTCGTTTGTAAAGTATTCTTAGATGTTGTTTAAAGTTCTTCTTTTGCAGAAAATAAATATTATGATTATTTAATATGAAAATATGATTATTTAATAAAAAATCATATTTCTCAAAGGGATATTATTTTTTGTATTAAAAAATAATAATGATAAATAAAAAATAATTCAATTTTGCAAAAAACAATTATTTTATTTCTTCTTTTATGATATAATATTCAATGGCTTCTGGTTGAATAGATACAATTTTGGTATAGGGAGGAATTCTAACTAATTCTAAAGGTAAAGTATTTGTATTTTTAGATAAATCAGAATCTTTTAATTTTGCAATTATTGAAAAATCAGTTGAAGAAATATCTGAAAACATACTTAATGGAGCGCGGTATTTTAAAAAGACACGTTGAGGAAAAATAGAAATGCTATCTTTTATATTTTTTGAATGAATCATTTTTATAGGAATGACGACTTCCCCTTCTGTATATCTTTCAATTTTACTTGAAATAGTTATTTCTTTAGGCACAATTTTTAATTGGTGATGTGAAGGTGTTTTAGGTTTTATTTGTTTGCTAAAATTATTGGACAATTTATTAAATTCAATATTTTCTGTGGGATAATTATTGATAGATTGAATTAAACTAGCAGGACCAATTATTTTAAAACTATCAGGAAAAATTTGCAGCGAATCTGCAAGCATAAATCCATTTTCTACATTGAATTTTGCATTCAATATGATAGGAACTTTTTTTTCTTCAGCATTATCTAAGCGGATGGTAAATACATCTTTATTGATATTAATTACTTGAAAGTTGCTCCCTAATTTAGAAGATAATTTATTAATAATTTTTGTAGAAGAAATATATTGAGTTTTAGTAGTGTCTAATTTTATTTTTAAATCAGGAGGACCTCCTTTTAAATAAGTATAGAATAAACTCCAACCATCACTTTTTATTTCTGCTTTTGTTGTAGAAGTAGGATGATTAAGAAATAATTTTCCTTCTGGTAACTCATATTGAATTTTAACTTCTCTATTGGTTTTATAGCTTTTAGTCATTTTGGTGAAAAACCAAAAAATAAGGGCTATACTAATAGATAATATTAGTATAGCCCTATCTGTACCTAAAAATTTTTTAAACCTTTGTATGTACTGAGTTTGATTTTTCATGTACTGCATTAAATGCATCAGTCATTTCTTTAGAAATAGCTCCTTTAGTAAAGCGAGCAGTAGTTTTTCCGTCTAAAGAAATAGTAATAATGCTTCCTTCTATTTTTGCAATTTTGCCGATCATTCCGCTAGAGGTAACAACTTGATCTCCTTTTTTTAAATTATCTAAAAATAAATCTTGTTCTTTTGCTTTTTTTTGTTGTGGTCTTATCATAAAAAAATAAAACACAAAAATCATAGCAAAAATAAGCATCATTTCAATAGTCATGAATCCTCCTCCTTCTGCTTGTAATAATATAAATGTATTGAGCATGTTTTTTATTATTGATTTTTCTTATCTCTTAAGTCAACAGGTTTTTCTGCTGTTTTAATTGTTGAATTTTTATTAATTTGATTTGTAGTCGCATTTTTATTTTTAGGTGTTACTTGTCCTCCAATATATACTCTTGTCGTTTTAGGATAAGTATTAGCTGTAAGTGTTACAGATTTTTTTTGAGGACCTCCTTTTCCACTGGAATTAAAAGCTACTTTTATTTCTCCACTGCCTCCTACAGGAATAGGATCTTCTGGCCATTTAGGAACTGTACACCCACAACTTCCTCTTGCTTCTTTAATGACTAAAGGTACTTTACCTGTATTTTTAAACTTGAAAACATGGTCAATCTTTTCTCCTTCATTAATAGTTCCAAAATCAAATTCTTTTTCTTCAAAAGCTATTTTTGCAACATTAATAGTATCTGCAGGAATTGTAGGTTTTACTTCTTCTTTTACCGTTTTTTTAGATTTCTTTTTAGCATCTTCCAAAACTTTATCAACTGATGCTTCTGCTCCCATTTCTCTAGGATCTGATTGGCAAGAAACTAAAAGAATGAGTAAAGGAATAATGTTTATAAATATCTTTTTCATAGTAATAATGAATTTTTTGCAAAGATAATTGAATATCTCTAAAATAAGTAGTAGAAAGATAAAAATAAAAGAGGCTATCTCAAAATGAGATAGCCTCTTATCTTATATATCAAGTTTAATGTTCTTATCTTAAGAACACAACAAATTCAACTCTACGGTTACGTTGACGGCCTTCTTTTGTTCCATTATCAGCAATAGGTTGAGTTTCACCATATCCTGTACTAGACATGCGGCTTCTACTTACACCTTTTGTTGCTAAATATTCTAAACAAGCTTTTGCACGTTTTTCAGATAATTTCAAGTTGTTATTTGCATCACCTACACTATCTGTGTGTCCTCCTATACTTACATGGTAAGCAGGATTTCTTTGTAATACATCAGCAACTTTATCTAAAGTAGCATAAGAAGATTTACGAATAACAGCACTTCCTGTTTCAAATTCAATAGCTTGAGTCGCAAAATTTAAAGTAGCTTTATCAGCTTCTTTGATTTCAGGACAACCATTATTAGCAACAGTTCCTTTTGTTGATGGACATTTATCATCTTTATCAGCAACACCGTCGCCATCACTATCAGGACAACCATTGAATGCTGCTAAACCTGGAGTAGATGCACATTTGTCACTTTTATCTGGAACACCATCACCATCAGTGTCTGGACAACCAGCAAATTCTTCAGCACCTGGAGTATCAGGACACTCATCATCAGCATCATTTACACCATCATTGTCGCGATCTTTAAGAGGACAACCATCATTTGAAGCAGGACCTGCTTCTTCAGGACAAGAATCTTCATTGTCAGCAATACCATCACTATCAGTATCAGGACAACCATTGAATGCTTCAATACCTGCTACTTCAGGACAAGAATCGTCTGCGTCAACAATACCATCTTCATCAGTATCAGGACAACCATTGAATTTAGCTAAACCTGCATCTTCAGGACAGTCATCATCTTCATCAACGATGCCATCTCCATCAGTATCAACTGGTTCTGGCTCTTCAATTACTGGTGGTTCTTCTACTGGTTCGTCTCTATTTCCTAATTGGAATAAGAATCCAATAGAATGATGCATATTATTAGTAAAAGATGTAACATCTTTATCCTTAATTTCATCAAAAGAGAATCTAAATTCAGTTTGTAAAGCCGCGTAAAAATTACGTGCCAATCTGATATTCAATCCCATACCTACAGGTAGTTGAACATCAAAATCTTTTCCTTCTTTAAGCATACCTCCTACACCAGTAGTTAAATAAGGAATAATGAATTGTTTCTCTTTGAAGAATGCAGAAATTCTAGCTCTTGCATCTAAGCTAGCAAATAAATCATTAGAGAAATTGTTAGTTGTAACACTATCTCTTCTAGATTGAATTCTTCCCATTCTCAAAGGAAGTCCTATAGCTAACCAATCGGTAACACCATAAAAATATCCAACTTCAACTCCAAGTTGCATATTATCAAATGCTTCTCTTCCTGAGAATTTGAAGCCTAGGTCTCCATTATCTTTAACATTAGCATAAGGAGAATACGTGTCAATTCCTAAGAATTTGTACGTAATTGCGTGTGCGCCTTTATATTGAGAAAAACCTTCATTTGTAATAAAAAGAAGGGTTAGTGCAATAAATAATAGACGTTTTTTCATAATTATATAGTTTTAAAATCAATGTGAATATTATAAAAAAAACACTTTTATAAATGTGTATAAAAGACAAATTTATGTAATTTTTGGTGTTATCCTAATTTTTTTAGTCAATAAGACCTCTTCCTTGTTTGTTAATGTTGCCTTCTTTGGTTAATTTCTTCATTAATCGATCTAAAATTCCGTTAATAAAGTCTTTGCTTTTAGGAGTACTATATATTTTAGAAATATCAACATATTCATTAATAGTTACTTTTACAGGAATCGTTGGAAAATATATTAATTCGCATAAAGCAAGTTTTAAAAGTATCAAATCTATTAGGGCAACTCTATCAGCTTCCCAGTTTTTTAAAGCAGGTTTGATAATTTGTAATAAATCGTCATCAAAATGATTCGATTTATGTAGTAAATCTTCACCAAATTCTTCTGTAGTTTCTTTTGCAGGTAAATATTCTTGATAAAAAGATTGATTATTAGGTAATGATTTTAAGGTTCTTTTGATGGCTCCAATAATAAGAGATTTGTCATGAATCCAATTATCGTATTTTTCATCAATGTATTCTTGAAACGATTCATCCCCTAAACTAAACTTCAAAAGAGTTAATAACGCTTCCTTGTGGGAAAGAATATCTTCATTGTTTTTGTTAAGATATGCTTTATATTCTTCTGTTTTGGCAAAATCAGAATAAAATAATCGAGACATATCATGATCTACTTTAGTAGGAATGTTTCTTTTTTTTAATTCTTTTATAAGATATTCATTATTTACAATACTTTGAACAATTTCATTGTTACAAAATTTGGGTGTAAATTTTTTGTCTTCTTCTGTTGGTAAATGTTTTGCTGCTCTTTTAGCAGCATCTTCTTTAGCTATTTCAGTTATCTTTATGAGTTGCCATAAGAAAAATAGATATAAATTATAAGATTGCTCGACACTTTGTTTATATCGAGTTTTTATTTCTTTTATACCTAAAGTGGCATCTTGCCGTTTAGCATATAAAAGGTGCATAATTTTGATTCTGATATTTCTTCTACTAAGCATAAATTTTGGTATATTCCTTAGGCGTATGCAAAGAAACATTTTTTCTATAAAAAAACATCACTTTAGGAATTAAAATCCTAAAGTGATGCTTAAATATGTTATTCTTCTTGTAAAAATGGGTATCTATAGTTACTAGGAGGTACAAAATTTTCTTTAATCGTTCTAGGAGAAACCCATCTAAAAAGATTCAATATAGAACCTGCTTTGTCGTTAGTTCCAGAAGCTCTTGCTCCTCCAAAAGGTTGTTGTCCTACAACAGCTCCTGTTGGTTTATCATTGATATAAAAATTACCAGCTGCATTTTTTAATTTTTCAGCCGCTAAAATTGTAGCATATCTATCATTAGAGAAAATAGATCCTGTTAATGCATAAGGAGAAGTTGTATCAACAATTTCTAGAACTTTTTCAAAATCTTTATCTTCATAAACATGAATGGTAAGTACTGGTCCAAAGATTTCTTCACACATTGTGGTACTTTTAGGATCTTGAGATACAATTACAGTAGGTTCTATAAAATAACCTTTTGATTTATCATAATTTCCTCCTGCAATAATTTCAACATTACTATCTTTTTTAGCATTAGCAATGTAGTTAGAAATTTTATCAAAAGATTTTTCATCAATAACGGCATTAATAAAATTTCTAAAATCTTCAGGAGATCCCATTTTAAAATCATCTAAATCTTCTTTTAGATATTTTTTGACATCATTCCATAAACTTTTAGGAACATAAGCTCTGGATGCAGCGGAACATTTTTGTCCTTGAAATTCAAAAGCACCTCTTCCTAGAGCAACAGCTACTTCTTTAGCATTTGCAGAAGGATGTACCATTACAAAATCTTTTCCTCCTGTTTCTCCTACAATTCTAGGATATGATTTATATTTTGAAATATTAGAACCAATCACTTTCCATAAATATTGAAATACTCCTGTACTTCCAGTAAAATGTAATCCTGCAAAATCAGGATGTTCAAAAACAATATCTCCTGCTATAGGACCATCAGTAAAAATGAGATTAATAACTCCAGGAGGTAAACCTGCTGCTTCAAAAATTTCCATAATGACTAAAGCAGAATAAATCTGAGTTTCAGCGGGTTTCCAAACAATAGTATTACCTAACATTGCAGGTGCAGCACATAAATTAGCAGCAATTGAAGTAAAGTTAAAAGGAGTAATGGCAAAAATAAAACCTTCTAGAGGTCTATATTCCATTCTATTCCAAATGCCATCAGTACTTTCTGGCTGTTGAGCATACATTTCAGTCATGTATTGTACATTGAATCTGAAAAAATCACATAATTCACAAACAGCATCAATTTCAGCTTGAAAAGCATTTTTAGATTGTCCAAGCATTGTAGCAGCATTCATTTTGGCTCTAAAAGGACCTGCTAGCAAATCAGCAGCACGAAGAAAAATAGCAGCCCTGTCTTGCCAAGGCATATTTTCCCAATCTTTTTTAGCTTCAAGAGCTGCATGAATAGCATCTTTAACATGAGAAGAATCTCCTTTAGAATAAGTTCCTAATGTATGTGATATTTCATGAGGTGGATGTATGCTTAATTTTTCATCAGTGAAAACTCTTTTTCCTCCTATAAACATAGGAATATCAATAGTTTTAGATTTTAATTCTTTTAAAGCTTTTTTAAGAGCTTTTTTTTCAGGAGAGCCTGGTGCATAACTTAATACAGGCTCATTGACTGCTACAGGCACTTCGAAATATGCGTTTGACATACTATTTTTATTTGATGATAAGATTGGTTATTTCAAATGAGGTGCAAAGTTAAGAAATCATTTATTACTCATTAAATATTATTACAAATTAAATTTTATTCTCATAAAAAACTTATAATAGGATATTAATTACTTGATTTGAATTTCTTTAGGTAAAAAAGGAGAGGCATCTCCACCTCCTTTAATAATCTCGCGCACAATTGTAGAAGAAAAATGAGAATATTGAGGTTCACTTATTAAGAAAATAGTCTCTAAACCTCCTCCTACAATAGCATTCAATTGAGATATTGTTTTTTCATAATCAAAATCAGAAGCATTACGAAGCCCTCGTAATAAATATTTGGCTTTAACTTTTTGGCAATAATGAGCTGTTAACCCTTCATATTGATCTACAAAAACACTTGGATCATCTTTAAAGACATCTTCTATCCATTCTCTTCTTTGTTCTAGAGGAAAAAGATATTTTTTATTAGAATTAATTCCAATAGCAACAATAATTTTATCAAATAAGGGAATTGCTCTTTTTACCAATTCTTCATGTCCTTTTGTAAAAGGATCAAATGAACCAGGAAATACTGCAGTTTTCATATTTTATATAGATTTACATTTTTCTTTTAACCAATGAATATCATCTTCATCATTCAATAAAGGACTTACTTTTTCAAAAACTTCTTGATGATATTGATTGAGCCATTCTTTTTCATTTGTTGTTAAAATTGTTTCATCTACTAAATGGGCATCTATAGGAAATAAGGTAAGTGTTTCAAATTTGAGAAATTTACCAAATTCATTTTCATTATCCTTTACAGCTAATATTAAATTTTCTATTCTGATACCATATTCATTAGTAAGATATAAACCTGGTTCATTAGAGGTAAACATACCTTCTTTGAACGGTTCCATATATCGCCCTTGTGGAAGTGGTCCTATTCCTTGAGGGCCTTCATGTACATTTAGGAAAAATCCTACTCCGTGTCCTGTGCCATGTCCAAAATTTAGATTTTGTTTCCACAAAAACTGACGAGTTAAAGTATCTAATTGGAGCCCTGTTGTACCTTCAGGAAAATGCTGAGTTGCCAAAGCAATATGCCCTTTAAGAACTAAGGTGAAATGTTTTTTTTGTGTAGGCGTTGCTTCACCTAATGCTATAGTTCTCGTAATATCTGTTGTTCCATTATGATATTGTCCTCCAGAGTCTAGCAATAAAATTCCTTCATTTTTAAGTTGTGCACATTTATTGGGCAAAGGACGATAATGTACTATAGCTCCATTACCATTATATCCCACAATAGCAGGAAAACTTTCACCGTAATAATCTTTTCCTTCTTTTCTAAATTCAATTAATTGTTCAGCGACTTCAGTTTCTGGAATGGTTCTATGTTGTAATTCTTTTTCTAGCCATCTGAATAATTTTAATAGTGCTACAGCATCTTTAGCCATAGCTTGTTTAATATGTGCTATTTCCGTTGAATTTTTAATAGTTTTTAAATCTGTAGCAATCGTTCTTCCATTGATGATTTTGGTTCCTTTAGGAATTGCATCAAATAATACAGCATTGAGAGATTGTGGATGAATTAAAATAGAATAATCTTGAGGTAGAGCTTTTAGAAAATGTGTAATTTCTTGATATTCTTTGATATAAATGTTGTCTTTTTGTAATGATGATTTTAATTCTTTAGAAATTTTATGAGGATCAATAAAAAGATAGGTTCTTGTTTTTTCTATCCAACAATAACTAATAGCTAGAGGATTACATTCAACATCATTTCCTCTTATATTCAGTGTCCATGCAATATCATCCAAAGTACTTATGATGTGAGCATCTGTAGCTCCCATTCTTTGTCTAATTTCTTCTAATTTTTGGGCTCTACTTTTTCCTGTAAACTGGATGTCGTGTTCAAAAATAGGAGATGTAGGTAGTTGGGGTCTATTATTCCATATTTTATCAATAAGATCTATTTTATAATTTAGAATAAGATGATTTTGTTTTAATTTATTTTCTAAATTATGAATATGATTGATTGAAAAATTATATCCATCACAAGCAACTACATCACCTGCTTTTAAAAGGCTAATGATCCAATCTTCTATTGAAGGTGTTTGAGGAAGTCCCATTTTCATTAGTTCTATTCCTGTATTTTCTAATTCTTCTTCTCCTTGAAGAAAATATCTAGAATCTGTCCATAGAGCAGCATGATATAAAGTAATTGCGATTGTTCCTGCAGAACCTGTAAAACCAGAAATCCATTCTCTAGATTTCCATCTATCTGCGACATATTCACTCTGATGAGGATCACTACTAGGAATAATGTATGCACTTATTCCATATTGTTCCATTTGTATTCTTAGTTTTTCAATTTTCTCTACAATTCTCATATTATTATGGTTCTTTTTAAAAATTTCCGAAAAATATGGAAAAATTTGCAACATTCTTTGACATATGATAAAAAAAAATATCTATTGGCATTTATTTTGTTATAAAACAAGAAAAATGCATATATAACACATTAATTATTATTTAGGTATGAAATTTTTTAACAGTGTGAAAAAAAAGATTATTGTAATTGGAATAGCAGTATTAATTACAGGCTTAGGAATATTTAGTTTATTCCAAACTAATAAACTCAGTCTTCATCAAGAATCAATTAAAAATAAAAATAGTCAAATTAGAGAGTTAAATACTTTTTTAGATGAAGAAATTGAAAAAACTTCTCAATTAGAGGAAAGAAATAAAGTTTTAGAAGATAGTATTACTACGTTGCATTTAAAAATTGCTCAACTTGAAAATCAATTAATAGAGCGGGATAAAGAAATCAAATATTTAAAAGGAAAATTGAAAAGAAGAAATGTAGCTTATCAAGATTTAAAAGATAAGATAGCATTAATGTATAGAAAAGAACATTTAGACAAAAGAGCCATTGCTAAATTAGAAAAAGAGAAAGAAAGTTTAAAAAAGGAGATGGGTTTTATTCAAGGGGATTATAACGATCATGTTGCCGCCAAAGGAGCTACTGAAGAAGAAATCAAAGATTACAGAAAAAATATTGTAGATATGCAACTTTTGACAAATTTAATTGAAAATACTCAAATTAAATTTGAAAAAATTGAGGGTAGAAAATATAAGAATGGAAGGAAAATCAAACGAATGAAACGCAATACTAATAGTTGGCAATTTACCGATGTGAAATTTTCATTATCACATCCTAATCATAGAGCTTTATTGGATAAACAATTTTTATTTAAATTGTATGATACAGAGAACGAATTGGTATTGACTTATTTAGAAGAAAATCCTGCTTTTCCAGGAAGGAATTTAAAAGGTGTACCTTTTAAATTTGATGGAAATTCAATTGAATTATCTTATATCAATATGCAAAAGAAGAAATCAGAAAATTATGAAATTAGAATTTATCTTCTTCATGAAGGAGAAGAAATTGCATTAGAAAAAGGAGTTTTTTCTTTTATTAGAGATGGAAAATTTATTTCTAATGCAAATAATATGCTTTCGGCACTATAATTCCATAAATTAACACTATCCGCAAAAGTGTGTAAATAAAAACTATTAGTTGATTTTAGGGGTTTAAAAATGAATTCTTTTATCAAAAAAGATAATAAATTGATTAAAAATGATGGGCTAGTTTCTAATGAAACTGGTCCATTTTTTAGTAATTTCAAAAAGAGCTAAATATACTGATTTTTTAAGAGCCATATCTGTAGGAAGTGATAACTTATTATTGGTATATTTAGCAATATCCACAAAAGTGTGTTACCTTTTTATTTTACCCATTATTACAAAAAAAAGAAATATATAATATATATTTGCTATCCCTTCAAACAACTCCCTTCATCACCTTTGATAAACCATTACTTACTTAAAGAAACTTTAGCATGAAGAATTGTATTATTCTCTTTCAACCATTACACTATTTTTGGTTCTTATTCTTTTTTCTTTCTTACAATGTCTTATTCGCTCAAAACAAATTAGAAATTGCGACAGAATATATTCAAGAGAATAAAACTCTTTGGGGATTAACAGATAGAGATCTTACTGATTGGGATGTATATAATAACTATATTTCTAAACATAATAATATCAATCATATTTATATACAACAAACAGTGGGAGGTATTCCCATTGAACAGGCTATTTTAAATATTAATATATTAGAAAATAATGAAGTATTAAATGCTCATAGTCGATTTATTCCTAACGCTATACAAAAGATACAAGGTTTTGAAGCAGTAACAGCCAAAGATGCTCTTATAAAAGCCCTACAAGAAGTAGAACTTCCCTCTAATCTCCCTATTACACTCATTGAAGAAAAGAAAGGAGCGAATAAGAAAACTATTTTTTCTATTGATAATATTATTAAAGGAGATATTATTGCTGAATTACATTATATCAAAAATAAAAAAGAGGGACTAAAACTCGCTTGGAAAATTTATTTTGAAACTAATACCCCTTATCATCTTTGGAATATCTTTATTGATGCTTCAACAAGTTCCACTCTTTCCAAATATGATTTAGTACATCGTTGTGAGTTTGGTCAACATGATAAAAATCATATTACTTGTTCTCACTCTTCTCATAAAAAAGAGAACAAAGTAGCTATTCCAATGGCAAAACCTAATATTTTTGCTCCTGATTCATATACGGTTTATCCTATGCCTATTGAAAGCCCTAACCATGGTGCAAGATCGCTAATCACCAACCCTGCCGATGCTACAGCTTCTCCCTTTGGATGGCATGATACTAATGGAGCAGCAGGGGCTGAATTTACCTACACCAGAGGGAACAATGTATTAGCACAAGAAGATCAAGATGGAAGTAATGGAACAGCAGGTTTTAGACCTAATGGTGGTGCAAGTCTTGATTTTAATTTTACGTTAGATTTAAATGAAGATATAGATAGCGATGTTCCTGCTCAAAATAGAAGCTCTTCTATTACTAATTTATTTTATTGGAATAATATTATTCATGATATGTGGTATCACTATGGTTTTGATGAAGTAAGTGGTAACTTTCAAGAAAACAATTATGGAAATGGTGGAGCAGGTTCTGACTTTGTTTTCGCTGATGCACAAGATGGTAGTGGAGTGAATAATGCTAACTTTGGTACTCCTATTGATGGAGGGAATCCTAGAATGCAAATGTTTTTATGGAATAAAAGTAATAATTTTGCTGTCAATTCTCCTGCAGGAATAGCTGGTTCTTATACTGCTACTCCTGCTCAATTTGGTGATGGAATTTATAATATTACAGGCAATTTAGTTATTGCAAATGATGGTTCCGCTAACCCAACTCAAGCTTGTAACCCACTAATCAATGCTGGTGCAATTAATGGTAATATTGCCCTTATAGATCGAGGAACCTGTGAATTTGGCTTGAAATGTTTAAATGCTCAAAATGCAGGTGCAATTGCAGTTGTAGTTTGTAATAATGCTCCAGGAACTATAAATATGGGACCTGGTGCTGATGGGGCTTCTGTAACAATTCCTTGTGTAATGCTCTCTCAAGGAGATTGTGCTACCATTCGAGCTCAAATACCTACAGTTAATATTACTTTTAATAGAGATATGTATGATGGTGATTTCGATAATGGAATCATAGCTCATGAATATGGACATGGCATCTCTAATCGACTTACTGGCGGACCTGGCAATTCAAGTTGTTTAGGAAATCAAGAACAAGCAGGAGAAGGTTGGGCAGATTTTGTTGGCTTAGTCATGACTCATGAGGCAGGAGATACTAGAAATACTTCAAGAGGAATAGGTACTTATGCTGTTGGAGAACCCATAACAGGAGGAGGTATCCGTACATATCCTTATACAACAGATATGGCCGTGAACTTACATACTTATGATGATATAAAAACAGAATCTATTCCTCATGGTGTTGGTTCTGTATTTTGTGCTATGTTATGGGATTTATATTGGGATTTAATAGATGTTTATGGCTACGATTCTGATTTATATCATGGTACAGGTGGAAATAATATTTGTATTCAATTAGTAGTAGATGGTTTAAAGTTACAACCTTGTAGTCCTGGATTTGTAGATATGAGAGATGCAATTTTAGCTGCAGATGTAGTCAATTATGGAGGTGCTAATGAATGTCTTATTTGGGAAGCTTTTGCTAGAAGAGGTTTAGGATATAGTGCAGATCAAGGAAGTAGTGGCAGTAGAGGCGATGGAACAGAAGCCTTTGATTTACCTCCTAGCCTAAGAATTACTAAATCAGCAAATCTCACTGAAGCGACAGATAATCAAAGCATAAATTATACTTTAGATTTCACTACTCGATGTTCTGATGAAACGGATGTAGTTGTTACTGATGTCCTCCCTTCCAATATGACTTATGTTCCTGGTTCTGCATCTAATGGAGGAATAGAAAGTGGAGGAACTATTACTTGGCCTAATATTCCTACTTTAACTAAAGGAGCAACTCTTTCTTATACTTATCAAACTACGGTTAATAATGGAGCATGGTCTGCTCCTACAACAATTTTTACTGATGATATGGAATCTGGTGGAGGAAATTGGACAATTTCTAATACTTCTGGTTTAAGTAACTGGGTTTTAACTGCTGATGGAGGAAGTACTCGTTGGTTTGCTGAAGAATTAGAACCTAATCCTACCCCAACAGAAAATCAATTCCTAACAATGGATCCTCTAGTATTAAGTGGTATTTCTGAGATGACCTTTTTGCATAGATATGATACAGAACAAAACTGGGATGGTGCTACAGTTGAAATTACAACAGATGGAGGAACAACTTGGCAAGATTTAGGGCCTTATTTTACTCAAAATGGCTATAACGATTATGTTAATAATAATCCTTCAGATGAAGCTTTTTCTGGAAATAGTGGAGGATATATTACTTCTATTGTAGATTTAAGTAACTTTTGTGGAAGTACAGTACAAATCAGGTTTAATTTTTATTATGACCAATTTGAAGGAGGTAATGGATGGTATGTCGATGATGTGAGTATTTCTTCTGAAGTTGCAGTGAGTAATGTTGCTACAATAACAGCAGGAGGTTCTGGAAATACAGATACAGATAATCACTGTATTGTTCTTAGAGATCCTGCATCTGTCCCTGTAGAATGGGGCGATTTAACCGCTCGTTCTAAAGAAAATTATATTGAACTGAACTGGAAAACTTATAGTGAAATTAATAATAAAGGATTTTTTATAGAAAGAAGGGCTTTTTATGAAGATCATTTTCAAGAGATTGGTTGGATGAATGGGCAAGGAACAAGTTCAAATGTAACATCTTATCAATATCTAGATGAAGAAGTAGAAAAGGGAGTTAAATATTATTATAGATTACAACAAGTAGATTATGATAACACTTTTGCATATTCAAACGTTGTTTCAGGTATGATCAATGATGATGGAAAACCTAGCATTAATCTATTTCCTAATCCTAGTAAAAATAATACTTTAAATTTGCAAATTGATAGCCATACCGCAGTAGGACAAACAAAAGTAGAATTTATCAATTCAGCAGGACAAT
>JAHDII010000001.1:0-16642 GCA_020630895.1 Saprospiraceae bacterium | reverse complement strand
AGTAATTTTGAACAGACGACACAAAACTTCTCTTTCATCTGAAAAAAATATTACGTTGCCTCTAAATATTAAAGGGTTATCTAGTGGTTTTTATGCTATTAGAATTATTGGAGAAACTTATTTCCATGTTGAAACGGTAGGTATTAATTTATAATAAATATTACTTTTTTCTTAAAATAGCTATCCTAATGTATTTAGGATAGCTATTCTTTATATAACAAAATTATCAAAAAACAGATAAAATCAACAAACACAATCATTCTACAAAAACATAATAAACTGATAATCAATTATTAAAACATAATTATATTTACGCTATCATTATATTTTAAGATTATTTTTATTTTTTCTTTACTGTCACTTAAAAAAAAGAGCTTCACTGGATTTGGCATTATTATTTTAATATTATTAATACTAAAATAGAGCAACTAATAACAACTCTATAATTTAATAATAATCTTTTAGCGAAGTTCAATGAAAAACTGTTTTTTTCTATTGCAATTGTTTTGCATAGCATTCTTTGTTTTGCCCAACAATTACATAATAGCCCAAGACTGTCTTGAAAATATTACTGGTAATATTAGTAGTGTAGATTCTTCTAATCCTAATAGTTGTATTTTCGATATAGATGTTTGTCTTACTGTTCCTGATGCTCCTAGACCTAAAAAAATCACTTTTGCCATAGATTTTGATTCTGACAATGATGGTTCTTTAGATACTCACATGGAATATGTTTATGATCCCCCTGGTAATAATCCAATCAATGCAGGAGATTATTGTCTTTCAGATTTTGGAGAAGAATTTAGAGTTATTATTCCTTGTAATAATCTTATTAATTTTGAAATAACAGGAGATTTATCCAATTCTCCAAGTGGAAGTGGTGGCTCAGGAAGTGATTGTAGTACAACTGTAACAAGTGTACCTGCCACAGATACCACTAATTTACAATTGCCCGCAGAATTAGATATTTTTTCAGGATATATAAAAGAAAAAATGGTCGTTTTAGAATGGGTAACATTATCTGAAATTAATGTATCTCATTTTGAAATAGAAAGAATGACAGAAAGTGACAATACTTTTATTTCAATAGGTCAAATTAAAGCTAATAACACTACTGAAAAATCATATTATTCATATCAAGATCCAAGAGCTACATCAAGTAATTATTATAGGCTTAAAATAGTAGATTTAGATGGCTCTTTTGAATATAGTCCAATTATTCAAATTAAAAATAAAAGTTTTACAGAAGAAAAAATAGATATTTTTCCTAATCCTTTAACTGATGAAGGATGGATATCTATAAAAGCAGAAAAAGAAGAAACATTACAAATGATAATCATGTCTTCTTTAGGAAAATATTTTATAAATAAAAACATTGAGCTCCATCAAGGGGCAAATATGATTGCTCTACAAGCAAATAATTTACCTCCTGGAAATTATTATTTAATATTGATACAAGATAAAATAATATCTAAAAAAATGTTTTCAGTTATCACAAATCAATAAATTTTATTCTAAAATAATGAGTAAAAATTTTCATTCTTAATTTATATAAGCATTATAAAAATATATTAATTTATAATCACATTAAAATTAACAAAGTCACAAAAAAATCTTAATGAATTGCTAATTAACTCTTATTCACTTTTTTTGGCAAGGTAAATGAATTTTATAATATGTATTATTCATAAATAATCTAAGCACATGAATATTATTTACCAAATAAAAATTAGACAAATTATTATAGGTATTTGTTTAATCATTTTTATACTCTTATTTTCTAACATTAATGCACAAGAATGTATTACTGGAGTTTGGGGTTCAGCGACCGAAGTAAGTTGCTCAGGAAGTACTTGTACCTACGATATAGATCTATGTGCTGCCGTTCCTGCATCTCCAAGTCCTAAAAGAATTACTTATAATTTAGATTATGATTCTGATAATGATGGAATTGTAGATACTAATGTATCTTATACTTATGATCCTCCAGGTTCAGGACAAATTCCAGAAGGAACTCATTGTTTATCTGATTATACTTCACTATTTAGAATTACTGTTGTTCCTAATTCCATAATAGAAATTTCTATAGCAGGAATGACTGGAGCAGGAGGAGCGAATAGTACTTGTGTCATTTATAATAGTACACTTCAAGTCAGAGATGGTAATTTAAGTTTACCTGTTGAATTATCTGAATTTAATGGTTCTCTTATTGATAATGAAATTTTATTGAAATGGACAACTCTCTCTGAAGAAAATTCTTCTCATTTTGAAATAGAAAAATCAATAGATGGAGTGGATAATTTTAAGATGATAGGATTGGTTCATTCTCACCACGAATCAACTACAGAAAAGACATATCAATTTATAGATAAAAATACTTCTTTAGTCAATTATTATAGATTGAAAATGGTGGATTTGGATGGCTCTTTTGAATATAGCAATATCATCATTATTGAAAATTCAAATTTTAATACATTTAATTTTGATGTATATCCTAATCCAACAAAAAGTAATAGTACATTAAATATTTTACATCATAAAAATACTCAAGAAGATATAATTATTAATTTATTAAATATTACAGGACAATTAGTTTTCAGTCATCAAATTCAATTAAATAAAGGGAATAATTTAATACCTCTTTCTTTAGAAAATTTGCCAGAAGGCATTTACTTTATTTCAATAAAAAAAGAGGAAACAGTTTATACAAAAAAAATACAACTCTTAAAAAATAATTAATTTTCTCTTTTAGAAATTTTCATTTTAATAGTTTGACGAGGTCTTAATGTAATTAGTGGATTAATATCTATTTTTTGATTGGATACAAGTTCAAATTTATATCTTCGAATCATTTGAGCTAAAACAAATTGCATTTCCATTAATGCAAAATTATTTCCAATACACAAACGAGGACCTCCACCAAAAGGCAAATAAGAAAAAGGAATATGATTTTTTTTATTTTCTATAGAAAATCGTTCTGGATCAAATTGAAATGGATTTTTCCAATATTTAGGATTGTGATGTACTCCATAAATAAATAAAATAATTTCTTCTCCTTTTTGTAAGGTAAATTCTTCACTAATAGCATCATTTTCGATAGGTGCTCTATCTGTAATCCAAGCAGGAGGATATAAACGCATTGTTTCTTCAAGCACCTGTAAAGGGTAAGACAAATTTCTAACATCTTCAAATTTAGGATCATTTTTTCCTAAAGTATTCTGAACAGATTCTAATAACTTTTTTTCTATTTCAGGATGTTTCGCAATTAAATACCAAGCCCAACTCAAAGCAATTGCAGAAGTTTCATGTCCTGCAACATATAAAATAATAGCTTCATCTTTTAATTGAGTTTCAGTCATTCCTTTTCCTGTATCTTCATACCTTGTTTCTAAAAGCATGTCCATTAAATCATCATATTTTTTGCCCGATGCTTTTCGTTCTCTAATCGTTTGAATAATGACATTATCAGATTCTTCTTTTAATTGTCTTATTTTTTTTGATGTTCCATTCAACCACATTAATGGTCGCAAATAAGGCTGTCTAACTTTATTTACGATATATTGTTGAGAAGCAGTAACTGTTGTATCTATAGTATCTAAATCACTATCATTTAAACTTCCACTAAACAAAGATTTAGAAACAATTTTAAATGCTAAATGCATCATTTCTTTTCCCAAATCTATAATTTCATTTTTTTCTGCATATTTATCCATCACATCATCCATATAATGATTAATTTCATCAATCATTATTTTAGAAATTTTTTCTAATCTTTTTTTATGAAACCCTGGTTGAATGGCTCTCCTTTGCTGTAACCAATACTCTCCGTCAGAAGTTAATAAACCATGTCCTACTTGAGGAACTAAAACTTTTTTAACTAATTCGGTTTTTTTATAATTCTTATGATTCTTTTGTAATACATGTCGAACTATTTCTGCTCTATCTGTCATAATAGTAGAACGATAAGTCATCATAATTCTTAATAAGCCATCATTATCTAATAAAACTTTTCTAAAAAAAGGAGCAGGATTTTTCACTATTTTAGAAAATTCAATAGGATTTTTTAATGCCCAAATAAAAGGAAGTTTTTTTTGTTTAGAAGTTGTCATTATTATTTTTTTTGTAAATATAACAATTTATCATATTTTGTTGTTTAAATCAACAAATGCAATTCAAATGAAACATAATGAATTAAATTCTAATGAATATTTACCTTTCTATGCTGGATATATTAATAAATCTGGAGCACATCATTTATTAAATGGTCTTGAAATTAGTAAATATAATATGATTTCTTTTTTATTATCTATTCCTGAAAATAAATTAGAATATCAATATGCTCAAGGAAAGTGGACTATTAAAGAAATTGTTCAACATTTAATTGATGCTGAAAGAGTCTTCTCTTATAGAGCTTTACGATTTGCTAGAAATGATGCAACAGCATTACCTGGATTTGATGAAAACATTTATGTTCCTTCTTCAAAAGCCAATCAAAAAAGTATTTCAGCATTAGTTGAAGATTATAAATCTGCTAGAAATAATACTATTTCTTTATTTAATAGTTTTGATGATGAAATGTTTTTAAGGATTGGAATTGCTAGTGGAGGAAATATGTCTGTTAGAGCTTTAGGTTTTGTTATTTTAGGACATCAAAATCATCATATCTCTGTTATTCAAGAAAGATATTTATAAAATTCATTTTAAACAATAACGTATAATGTATGTAATCATATTAATTTATATTATCTCTAATTTCTTTTAAAAAAACTATAGGGTTTGTACCTCCTGTTCCTTTTTGTGCGGATCCTATTTTTCCTTTTTGTTTTATAATATATTCAGCTACAATTTTTAGATGTTCATTTCTAAATTCTTTTAATAAAGAAACACATTCATTATAAATAGAAATTAAATTTTTATGAGAAAAACAATATGATTTTATGTTAGACTTAAAATCTAAAAACCTTAAAAAATCTCTATGATGAGAAGGCATATAATTTCTCATTTCTTCTAGAAAATAATTATCATGTTGAATTCCTAAAGCAGCATCAAAAGTTTGAATTAAAGAACTTTGTGCAGCACTTCCTCCATGAAAAGAATTCACTACATTATTTTCAACTCCTTGATATTCTATATTTTCAAATGATGCTAAAAAAGGGCGTACATTATGATAAAAATTATAAGGATTACAATTTATTTTTATTTTTTTTAATTCTTGAATTAAGTCTTTTATATTTTTTGCTACATTTTCTAAAGAAAATAAAACCTTAGCTTCATCATCTTGTTCAACTGCAAGTAAAGCATCTACACAATTTTTAATTCCAACACCTCCCGTTTTTTCCATTATTACAGTAATTAAAAAAAACCATGCTTCATCTATATTTTCTTGAAATTTAATTCTAGTATTTATATTATCAATGGTAAAAGGTAATTTAGGATTTATTATTTTCCAATTTTGTAATACTGCTGAGGCATGAGAAAGAATCGGTTTTCTTTCTAATTTATTTGCAATCTTCATCCAAGGAATTGAAATAGACGAAGGCAAAAATTGAACAGGATTATTCTTTCCAAAAACGTAGGCATTTCCTAAAAAAGATAATAATAGCATAGCTCTCTCCCACTCTGCTTTAGAAGAAAAAAAAGGTTCATGAATAAACTTCATTTCATTTACTTTTTTTCTTAGTGTGCGGGTGTTAATTAATGTTGGAAGTTGATGAGCTAATTCTTCCCATTCTTTATATTCACTAGGCAATTCATATTTGGTAATTGGGTAAAAAACCAAACGACTCACTAACGTGATATGTCTTTAATATTTTTTCTGTACTTACCATAAAATTTTACGAAGTAAGATCTTTTAAGTTATGCAAAATCAATTAATTTCTTAACAATTTCATTCCTTCAATTCTCCAGTCTCTATATATATGATCATTTTCAGTCAAATTATTAATTAATCTTTTTTTATTATTTAAATATTCTTTATGCTGAAATTTAAGATGATAATTATTAACGAAATTAATATCAATTATAGATAACAAACTTAATAATTGAGGTTTTACCCAAGTACCCATTTCAAATAATTCCCACAATCCTTTCAGGTATTTTTTTTGAACATCTTCATTTAATCTAATTATTGCTATAAATGCTATTATATGATGTCTCCAATTTAAAGATGATAACAATAATGAAATTTCTCTATCTATTTTAGATTTTTGATATTTAAATAAAATTTTATCAACTCTAAATATACTTTTATCTAAATCATTGCCAGCTAAATTAAGGAATATTAAATAATCATAATTTGGAAAAATTAACTTACCAAATATTCCAAATATAATTCTCCACTCTAAATATAAAATTTTAACAATTTTCATTTTAAATGAATATAAATAATATCTTTATTTCTAATTAGTACACTGTAATATAAATAATATTTTTTCTGTGCTTACCATAGATTAAAAATTAAGGGGATGAAAATAATTTTCATCCCCTTAAAAGTACATTTTTATTAGATTTTATTTTTAATGTACTACAAATTTTTCAATTTTAGATGCATATTGATTTTGTACTTGAATAAAGTACACTCCTGCAGCTAATGATGATACATCAATTTGCAATGAAGTAGTACGATTTCCTTCTTGGAAAGAAGAATACAATAATCGTCCTTGTACATCTATAATATTATAATGAATATCTTGATTTTGTTCTATTCCAAAATTGATATTCAAATAAGTATCTACTGGATTTGGAAATATACTAAACGCAATATTCTTTTTAGCATCTTCAATTTTTGCAGAAACAATATTTGAAAATTCATATTCTTCATTAAAATCTACTTGACGTAATCTATAATAATAGGTTATTCCTTTTTCTACATATCGATCTTCAAAAGAATAATGAATCATTTCATTACTTGTTCCATTACCTTCTACCCATCCAATATATTCAAATCCAGAATTAGGTTGAGTACTTCTTTCTATTTCAAAACCTGCATTATTTACTTCTGAAGCAGTTGCCCAAAATAAGTCAATCGTTTCTTCATTTGCTTTTGTTTCAAGCTCAACTAATTCTACTGGTAAAGGAGGTAAAGCTTGAGCAAAACCAAAGCCAGAAAATCCTGTAGCAAAAGTATGCGTTATAGAGAAATCAGAATTAATTGTTCCTCTAGATGTTGCTCCTTGTTCAAAAGGAGTAACGCTGGTCATTGCTGTAATAGCATCTGCTGTTTTAACAATTTCTGCTAAATTCCAATCTCTTGTACCTCCTAATTCCCATCCTGCTTTTTCAGCAGCAGTTAAATAAAATGTAATATTATAGGTACCAGAAGGATTATTAGTTGTAGGAACTATTCTAAAGGCTTTATTAAAGAATAATTGAGCAGGATCAGAATAATTTGCTACTTGCATAAATGAAGTACCTGCATTTTCAATATATACATTCGTACAACCATAATCATGAGCAGATAAATTTTCTATAGTACACATTAAATTTCCTGTTACAGGATCTAAATAATGGATAGTTTGATTAGGTCCTAAATATTGAGCATCTGGATTACCTGTATTAACTGCTGTTTGAATCACAGTTGGTTTTTGTCCTTGTACCATTATATTATCAATTGCCCACCACATATCTCTATTTCCTACATAATGAAAACGGACTTTCATACTAGCATTAGCATGAGCTGTTATATCTATACTTTGCTGATCTGGAGCTCCCCAGTTACCAATATCTCCTGCTGCTGCGTTACGAGTATATACATTTTGCCAAACTGCACCATCCCAAACATCTACTGTTGTAATATCTCCATTATTAGCATTATAATACTGATCAAAAGATAAAGTAAGTGTAGTATAACCTGTTGCATCAAAAGCCATAGATTCTGCAATTTCATCTTGTGTTGTGTTATTAGGTGGTGCATCAGCATCTATAAACAAGAAAGATGAACCATCTAAAGAATTAGCAGAGTTTCCAGAATATCCCGTAGAGACTTCCCAAGTATAAGCATCCCCACTACCATTAGTTATAATCCAAGAAGCTATTGAAGAAGCATCATTAGAATAAACAGTTTCTGTAATAGTGCCTGAAGTAGGATCACTATCATCATTATTCACTGTAAAGATATGTCTATCTACAGTTCCTTTACTAGTTAAACTTCCCGTAACATTATCAATTAATACTTCAAAAGTTTCATCAGTTTCTACTTCTTTATCTGCATTTATAATAATATCTACAGGCTGAGGAACATTCCAATTCGAAGTCGTAAATACAACTGAACTTGTAGTAATGGTTCCATCATTAGCATCAGAAGTTCCTCCTATAGAAAAAGTAATTGTTGTTGTTGCTGTAGGAGCAGCATCCATGACTACAAATCTTTGTAATGCTGTTGTAGTACAACCGTCTCCTTCTAAAAGACTAGTACTAGCAGTAGTAAAGCTTACTTTTGGTAAAGCAGGCATTGTGTATCCACAAGCTTCAAATCCAGAATGAATGGCTAATATTTCTCCATTGGTATATCCTAAATTAATAGCTGCTTGATATACAGCAACAGCTGCACTATTTTGATTGGTAGAACCATTGGTCATCCCCAATCCTTCCCAAAATGCTTTATCTAATTTTTGTTGTCCTACTACGTCCCAAATCGTCATTAAACAAGATGCCCATAATTGACCATCAGTATGAATTTGTCCTACTAAAGCATCTGGATAACCAAAAACATTTAATTGTCTACCATTCCAACAAGTATTATGACCATCCCAATTGAACATATAATAATAGGCAGGATCTGAAGGATCCCAGTCTCCTAAGCCTCTATTATAAGAGGCTGCCCAATAATCACCACAGCCTTCACTTAATCCTTGTTGTTGAGATAAACCTCCTGCTGTAACCCAATCATGCAATCCATGTCCTAATTCATGGTGAATTACATCAGAATCTTCTGCATCATCTACACAACCCTCTCCGAAATATATAGCTCCTGAACCAGAACTATAATAAGAATTATCATCTCCACCTACAGCATGAGGATCAAATTTCACTCCTGTTCCATATTGATAAGGCATTATATTACAACCTAAAGTAACATTCAAATATCGCATCGAATAATCTACATGATAATAAGTATTGGTTGCTTCAAAACCATCCTCAAAACGATTGAAAGAAAAAGTATTGGTTGCTTGAGAAAATAGACCTTTAGTTGGAGCTTCTAATTCAGTAATTGCAGCATAAGGACCAATAAGTTGATATTCTACACCTGTAAAAGTGATATCTAATAGTGTTTTTGTCATCACTTGTCCTGCAAGATCTGGACTATCTGCATCATTATTATCTACAAATCCACCAGTACCATAAGTAGCGTTAGCAGAAGAAAGGGGATCTGGATCAAAAACAGGTCCTGTTCCTGAAGCCATAAAGAAGTTAGATGTTTTATTATTAGCTTCTTCTAAAGTATGAGAACAAGAAGAACTACAAGTTCCATCTTTTTCATTATGGTAATGTGCTTCATCTACAGCTTTAAATATTTCACTGGTCAAACCATCTACAAAAACATGCCATTCCCCCATTAGATTTCCAGGCATCATTATCACTTTATAAGCCAATCTTGCTGTATTATTATTCCAATATATTGTTGGGTTGATTGAAAAATGTCTCATTTCTCCTTCTGCTCTAATTTGCTTTATCGCAATCATTGATGCATATTCAGGAGTAATTAAAAAGTTAGCTGAGCCAATATCAATACCCTGTCTAAATGAGTTGGCTACATAACGAACCACATTATCTTTATCCATACTTACTGTAATTTCGGATTTCCCTACAGGAATTCCTTGATAATGTTGTCTAAAACGAACAGTTGTTCCAGCATCACTTTCTCTAATAAAGTGAAGTTTTAATTGCTCTATTTCATGATCTCTAATTCCTAAAATCTCTTTATGAGTTTCTATAAAATGTAAAGCTCTTCCTTCTGGGGTAACACCAATTGTTGGAAAATTCAAATCATACAGAGCTAATGGGTAACCAGTTATTTTGCTATAAAGCATGTTATCCTTAATTTCCCATTGTTCTGATTCATCAGTTCTGATTTCGTACCCTGTATCTGGTTTAGGTTTTTTGGCAATTGCTTGAAATTGAAAAAGTATTATACAAATAATAATAAGGGGGGATAATACTTTTTTTGTAGAAATGTGGTTCATAAATTAATTCTAATTAAATGTGTTATAGTTTAAATACTGATTTTGAATTAAGGATGAAGCATATTTAGGTTTGCTAAAGGTAAACTTATTCTTGAATATCTTCAAAAAAATTACAAACATTTGTTAGCTATCACACAATTTTTATTCCAAACTACTATCTAAAAGTTTAATATCTCTGTTAATAGCGATGGCTGCATTGAGTTCAAATCCAGCTAACAATATAAATGCGTTTATTTTTAACCAAAGCATAAAAGCAATAAGTACTCCTAAAGAACCATATAATTCATTATATGTACCAAAATTATTTACATAAGTTGAAAATAGCCAAGAAGATAAAATACATAATAAAGTGGCGAGAGTTGCTCCAGGAGAGATGTAATCAAATTTACGTTTAAGGGCAGGTCCATATCTATAAATAATAGCAATACTTCCATAATATAAAAATAATACCGCAACCCATCGAATAAAGAAGAAACTTGCTTTAGTAAAAGCATCAGCTTTAATATATTCTGCTAAATAATCTATTAAGAAATTTCCTCCAATAATTAGAGAAACCGCAGCTATTAAAGTAAAACTTAACAATATTACTAATTGTAAGGAAACTAATCGTTGCATAAAAAAATTACGAGATAAAAAAGTGGTTTCCTTATATTTTTTATCAAAGCCTTGAAGAAGAGCCATCATTCCATTTGAAGCAAAGAAAAGAGCCAAAATAAAACCTAAGGATAAGAGCCCACTTCTAGTAGTATCTGTTATATCTCTAATAAATCTCATAATTTCTGCTCCTACACTTTCAGGAACTATTTCCATCAAATTGGCTTCCAAAATATTTACAAAATCTTTAATTGGTAAATAAGGGAGAAGTGATAATAAAACTATTGTAGCTGGAAATAATGCTAGCATAAAGCTAAAAGCAATAGAGTTGGCTCTTACTTGAAGTGCATTTTGTTTAGATTCTATCCACAAAAAGATTAAAATATCATAAATGGGAACATTAAAGAAACCAGGAAGCGAACGTTTTTTAGTCCACTCTACTAATCCAATAGTAGTAGGATGCTCTTTAAAAAAATTAGATATGTCTTTTGCCTTAGGCAGTTTCAAAATATGGTCTCAATTTGTCAATTAAATATTGAGGGGCGTCTATACTTTTATAATTCGTAGCAGAAATAAAACCTAATTTTACTGAGCCACCATTAAGTAATTCCCCTTTTTCATTAAATATTTCTGAATAGAAAGTTACTGTTTTTTGAGGAATTTGGCGTAATGATGTAATTATTTTTAGGGATTCATCATATTTAGCAGGACGAATGAATCGAATATTTAATGACATAACAGGCATCATTGTATCATATTCCTGTTCCATTTCTTTGTAGGACAAGCCTAATGAACGAATCAATTCTACCCTACCCACTTCATAATATTGAGCATAATTACCATAATAACAATAGCCCATTTGATCCGTTTCTGCATATCTTACTCGAACTTGTGTTTCATGTTGAATCATATCTTACAATAATTCTCTTTCTATAGGACAAGTCATACAATGAGAACCTCCTCTTGCTCTGGATAATTCTCCTGAAGGAATATTAATAATTGTTTTTTCTACTTTTTGAGGATCTATTGTTCCATTTTCTAATCCTTTAATAAAATCATAAGCATGGATCGTTTGATAACCTGCTAATTGAAATGCTTGTTCCGTTCTAGGATTTCTATCATAAGTGATCGCCACTCCGGGCTTTATAGTTACCAAATTACAACCATCAGTCCATTGTTCTCTTTCTTGATAAGGAGATTGCCCGTTTCCACTTAAAATAAAATTAATATTTGGATTAATTTCTGCTACAAAAAAGTCTTTTACAGAATTATAATTTTGAGGAGATTTTCCTTTTCGATGAACAACAACACTTGAAGCATTTCCATCTACAATAAAAGGTTTGTAAGCTACGATATCATTCACATCTACTTGTGTAAATAAGGTATCAATATGCATACAAGAACGAGCAGAAGGAATATTAATTTGAACTACATTTTCAATCACTCCTTTTTCAAACAAAGCCTCTTTTAATAAATGAATCGCATATTCAGTTGTTCTTTCACTACAACCCACTAAGAGATAATTCTCATGAATCGTCATCACATCGCCTCCTTCAATAGAAACATGTTCTCCTTTTTTAGAAGGGGGAAAAGCATTAATATCATTTAAATTAATCACTTTATCTTCTTGGTGCAAATATTCAAAATAAGGATGTGTCCAAAAGATAAAACGAGTTAAAAAGTTTTCTCTATGACGTGCTTCTTTTGCTGCTCTAGTAATAATAACATGGTCATTTACAGTTACTGCAATATCTCTTGTAAAAATAAAATTGGGAATAGGATCAAATAAAATTACATCTTTAGAAATACAATATCCTGTAATTAAAACATCTCTCAATTCAGTATTAGGTAAAGACAACAATAATTGAATATCTCTATCTGGCAACTCTTCATAGTTAGCAATTTTTTGTATTAAAAATTCTTTTTTTTCTTGATTATAATCTAAAGACTCTAATAATAATTGACTCACTTCAAGTACATGTTCTTCTCCTAAAAAACTTTTTAAAATTCTAGTAAAGACATCATGTTCTTCTTGCATTTTAGGCAGATGAACAATATCATCAAATAATAATTCTTCGGCATGTTTAGGACTAATTCTGCCAATTCCATCATCAGGACGATGAGTAATTACCCTCTTTAATTTTCCTATTTCTGAATTTACTTGAACTTTATTGTTTTGCATATCACTTTAGTTTTATGCTGCAAAGATAGGGAATAAAAAAGAAGATTCCCAAGTAAGATTTAGCTTGTTATAAACAAATATTATTATATTTACTCATTAAGTATCTTAATAATATAAATGTATCTCCTCAAATATTGTATCTATCTATTTCTAATTTTCATCTTTTGTTGTGGGTGTAATTCTTCTGAGCTTATATAAAGGGATTGAAAATAAAATAGATGCGTAGTGTATAGCTTGCAATAGTGGCAAAGTAAGAATGACATGTACAAATGCAAAATGTACTATAACAAGAAGAGATGGCTCCTATTTTATTACACCAGAAGAAAACGGTTTTTTAAATATTATTATAGAGGAAGAATCTCTTATTATGAAGTTTTATAAAAGATTTAATAAATTCATTAAATGAGGTTTATTGGCTCTACTAATAGGAATTACTTTTTTATTAATGACTAAACTATTTTCTTCTATATCTTTAATTTTATTAATATTAATGATATAAGATCGATGTACTTTTACAAATTGATTGGAATCTATTTTCAAAGCTATTTTTTTTAATGTTCCATGAAAAATATGATTTCCATTTTCAGTAACTAATCTTATATAATCACCAACATTTTCAAAGTATAAAATATCTGTTTGATTGACTCTACATAATTTACCATTTTCTCGAATATAAAATTCTTTATCATTTATATTTTGCTCTTCATTTTTAAAAATTTCATAAGCTTTATTTGCGGCTTGCAAAAATCGAGGATAATTTGTTGGTTTTTTTAAAAAGTCCGTTACTTGATACTCAAAAGCATTATAAGCATATTCTTTATTAGATGTAAAAAAGATAACTTGAGGAAGTACCGCTACTGAATCTAAAAATTCTAAGCCTGAAACTTCTGGCATTTCGATATCTAAAAAAATTAAATCTGGTTCATGTTCGATTAAAGCTTCTTGAGCCATTTTACCATTTTCACACAATTGACAGACATGAAGAAAATCAGTTTTATTACACAATCTTTCTAATGATTTTCTTGCCATTAAATCATCATCAACAATGATACAATTCATTTTTTTCATGTTAGTTATTTTTTTATTAAATACAATCAATTAATATGCCATTCAACATTTTTCTCTAAAAAAATTAAATTTTATCTTTTAACTTTTTAATCGTTGCTGTAATTTCAGGTAAAAGGTGATTTAATTTTATTTTTATTTCATTATATTTTTCAATCATTACTTTTTCATTACTTTTTTGAAAAACTAATGTCTCCATTTTTTCTATTTTACTTCTTAATTCTGTTAATCCTACCATCGTAAAATTAGGTTTCAATTTATGGATTTCTTTTTTTACTTTATCCCAATTTTTATCCTGAATAGAAGATTCAATTTTTTTAAAATTAGGAATAGAATGCTCAATAAACAATTCAAACATTTCAAGAGCATAATCATAATCGTTTTGATATAAATTATTTAATTGAACTACATCTAATTTTTCAGAAAAGACATCAACAATTTTTTCTTCAGGTTGATATTGAGTCTCTGAAAGTGGGTTTAAATAATTTTTTAAAATTTGTAATAACTCTGGAGGAGAAAAAGGTTTTGCTAAAAAATCATTCATTCCTGTTTGAAGAGCTTTTTCTTTTTCTTGCTTAAAAGCTAATGCAGATAAAGCAATAATTGGCGTGTTTTGATTTGGGTTTTCTACAGCTCTAATTGATTTTGTACATTCATAACCATCCATTTCAGGCATAGAAATATCCATGAAAATCAAGTCATATTGATGTACAAAAACTTTTTCTAAACCTATTAATCCATTATTAGCAAAATCAAAAGAAATTTTCCATTTTTTTAATAAAATAGATATATATTTTTGATTCATTATATTATCTTCAACAACTAACACACGATAATTTTTAAAATTAGGTATGCTTACAACATCTGTTGTTATAAAATCTGAAAATTGAATTTGATTTGATTTTTCATATTTTAAATCAAAAATAAAAGTAGAACCTTTGTCGATTTTACTTTCAACACTTATTTTTCCTTTTTGAAGTTCAATTAATTTTTTTGTAATCGCTAAACCTAAGCCTGTACCATCAAAATTTAAATCTGTATTTCTATGTTTAGCTCTTTTAAAATTACTAAAAATTTGATTTTGCTGTTTTTTAGAAATACCGATACCAGTATCCTGAATTTTAAATTCGATGGTAACAAATTCTTCTGTTTCATGAATCACTTTCACAAAAATATTTATTTCGCCAACCAATGTAAATTTAGCAGCATTTCCTAAAATATTATTTAATATTTGATTTAATAATAACTCATCTCCTATTAAATAATAATCTATTTTTAAATCTATTTCATAAGAAACAATAATATCTTTTTCTGCTGTTCGCAATTGTATTAATCGATGAAAATTTTGAATAATTTCCCATATATTAAATTCATTAGATTGTATTTCTATTTTTCCTGCTTGAATTTTTGAAATATCTAATATATCAGAAATTAATGATTTCAAAATATGAGAAGATTGGTTTAAAATAGAAATATATTCTTTTTGTTCTTCCGAAGGATTAGAATCTTGTAATAAATGAGACATTCCTATAATAGAATTGAGAGGTGTTCTCATTTCATGGCTCATATTAGCTAAAAATTGTTTTTCTGCTTCTTGAGCTAATTCCGCAGCTCTTTTAGCTTTAATTAAATCTTGTTCTAATGTTTTTCTTTCTGTAATATCATAGTGTATTCCAATAGAACCAATTACATTTCCGTCAGTATCTATAACAGGGTTACCACTTATTAATACCCAAATATAATGTCCTTTTTTATGTTTAATTTGCATTTCATAAACTCCCGCCTGTCCTGTTTTTCTTTTTTCATTTTGTTGAATACTTCTTTTTCTTAATTCTTCGTTAGGGACTAAAAACTCCAAAGCATTTTCACCTAATAATTCTTCTTCAGAATATCCTGTCATATCACAAAACCAATCATAAGCTCTTATAATTTTTTGATTATTATTAACCTCTAAAAGCCCTAGTTCCATATTTTCAATAATACCTCTATACTTTTCTTCACTAATTCTTAATTCTTTGGTTCTTTCAGCAACCTGAAATTCTAATTGTTCATTCAGCCTATATAACTCTAAAGCCCTTTTTTCAAGAATACCTTCAGCTAATTTTCTAGCTTTCCTTTCCCTCTCCAGTTTTCTTTTAAGGAGTTCAATATCATCCATAACAAATTAATGCTTAGTAATAATAAATTTTACTTTTTTCCCTTCTAGATCAATAATTTTTGTTTCTATTGTTGCTTTTTCATCATAATGTTCTAATGTCTTTTCAATTAATCCTTCTGCAAAATCAGCCATTCTTCTATCAGAGTAATAAATCATTTCTAAACAATCTTCATGAACGATATGTGTAGCAAATCGCGGTAACTCGGCATCAGGATATAATTTTAATACTTCTACATGAATATATGTTTCAATAGACTCTAAAAAAGCAAAAGCAGAAGGTGCTGCTGTAAAAAAAGCTGGGTATGTTTTTTTAAATGTTTCGAAAAGATAACGCCCAAAAGATTTTAACAATTCAGGAACAGAGACATTTACTTTACTAGAAAGACTCGTTATTAATTGGACCATTTCACGGTGACTATAAGTACCTACAGCAGTATAAATACCTCCCGACTCTAGTTCATT
>JAHDII010000113.1 GCA_020630895.1 Saprospiraceae bacterium | reverse complement strand
ATTGTAGGAAGGTTCATATTATTTTTTTAATTCCTCTTCAATTAAATGAATCATTGTAACAAAATAAATGTAAAGATATATTTCATACTAATATAATTTTAATTATAGATTTTATTCAAAAGAATAATTCCATTTTTCAATATCTTCTTGAAAAAATTGTGTTGTTTCATCTATTAAAGAAGGAGAATAAACTGTTTTATAATCAATAAATTGAGGTGCTGTATTCATCTTTTTTAAGGGAGTTTGCCAATTTAATATTTGACATAAATTATTAAAGTCGTTTTTGATATTTTCGAACTTTCCAATAAAATCAAAATTCATTATTTTTCCATCTCTATTTTTCATCCAATCTGATGCTGGATAAAAATGGATATTTTGTTTTTTTTGAGGATCATTTTTATATGTTTCTTCTATCATTTTTTTTGCCCAATAATCAAAATTAATTTCCTTTTTTTGAATTATTTTTTTTCTTAAAAAATATTGATGCTGAGAAAAAAATCTATCCCATGGGTTTCTTACAAAACAAAAAGTAAAGCTTTGTTGCCATTTTTTTTCTCCTATTAAATAAAGAATTTGTTTTGTTGTATGGTGTTGATCATATTGCAATATATCAGAAAATGCTGGATAAAAAATTAATGATTCTCTAATGCTTGTTCCTGCTGTTTTTGGAATGTGTAAAAAAATAACATTTTTTTTTCCCATCATCCAAAAAGGATGTTTTTTATTGAGCCATCCTTTTAGAATTGCCTTTCTTTTTTTTATAAAATATTGTTCTTTTAAAAATTGAATTGTCAAAATAAAAGAAAAATTATCTAATCTAAGTTGCAGATACATCCACAAAGTCCACAGCCACCGTTATTATTACTATTACGCTAAAAATAATATTTTGTGGATGATCTCCTTCATAATTTCTGACTTAAATTATTTATGAAAAAATTCTAGTTTTATTGATAAAATATTTTAATACCAAGAAACTAGTTATGACTAAAGCTGTTAAAATAGCAACAGAATTCCATTCTTGTAAAATAACTTTCCCTATTAAAAATAAAATACTATAGGTCATAATAATAGATGATATCCAACATACCATTAAGTATAATAAATTATTTTTAGGTGCCGCCGTTTTTTCACTAATTGTATTTTCTAAAGGAGTATAGTTTTCTGTATATTTACTCCAAGCACCATCGGGCCTAACTTTGTTATAAAAATGCTGCAAAGTTTCATCACTTGTAGGACGCGTCAGCATTGTAACTACAACCCACGTTATTGTAGTAAACAACACTGTTAATAAAAATGCTGTTGGAAATTCTATTCCTAAAAAATAAAATATTGTTGTAGGAATTACTGGTGCAATCATTGCTGTAATTTCACTCCATGCATTAATTCTCCACCAATACCATCTTACAATTAAAACTAAACCTAAACCAGCCCCGCACTGCATGATAAAAGTCCATGCTCCAGAAATAGAGCTTACGAAAGTACTTACAATTAATCCTAATAACATTAATAAGATTGTTGTAATTCTAGAAGCTTTTACTAGATCTTTTTGAGTAGCATTTGTAGTAAAAAATCTTTTATATAAATCATTCACAACATAACTTGCCCCCCAATTTAATTGAGTTGAAATGGTACTCATATATGCAGCAAAAAAAGCAATTAATAATAAACCTTTTAATCCACTAGGCAGAGTATCTTTCATTGCAATAACATATCCTTTTTTTGTATCATTAGTGTATGACAAGGCTTTACTTAATTGTAATGCTTTTTCTTTTTCTGTACCATTTAAATTTGCGATGACATCCTTAGAAGATAAAGATTTTAATTGTTGATTGATTGCTAAAATTGAGGAGTAATGTTTATTAATCAAAACATCTTTTTCTTTTAATTTAAGAAGTTCTTCTTCTCCTAGAGTAAATAATTTATTTGAAAAATTGTCTGATTCTTTTAAATCAGTTTTCTTAATATTTTCAATATTTTCACTAACAGGATATTGAGTTGTTGCCTTATCAAAATCATATAAAGTAATGGCACAAAGTCCGACAATAATCCAAGGCCAAGGACGAATACAATAATGTGCTATTTGAAAAAATAATGTAGCATAAACAGCATCTTTTGAAGTTTTAGTACTCATCATTCTCTGGGCAATATATCCACCACCACCAGGTTCTGCTCCTGGATACCAACTTGCCCACCATTGTATAACAGCATAAGACAAAAATGCACCGATAGATAAACTTAATGTTTTTCCAAATGAACTTCCTTCTTGTTCAATAGAAGGAAAGAAATTTAATGAACCTTCAGGTAGTTGTTCTTTTAGTCCTGTAATTCCTCCAATTTCTGGTGTTTTTACTACTAATACTGCTAAAATAATTGTACCGATCATTGCCATACAAAATTGTATAGCATCTGTAATTGCTACTCCCAATAAACCAGAAAACGAAGCATAAATGGCTGTCCATAACATTGCAATTGCTGTAATCACTAAAGATGCTGGAACTTGTCCATTGAACCAATAAACATTTCCTAAACCAAAGAAAACATCAAGCAAAGTCATTAGAGCTACATTTACCCATGCAATGATAACGACATTCAAAAATATTCCTAAATAAACAGATTTAAACCCTCTTAAAAAACGAGCAGGTTTTCCACTATATCTCAATTCGGATAATTCAACTTCTGTTAGTACTCCTGCATTTCGCCACAACCGGGCAAAGAAAAATGTAGTTAACATCCCTCCTGCTAAAAAACTCCACCATAACCAGTTTCCTGCGATACCTTTATCTCCAACTAATTCTGTTACTGCCAAAGGTGTATCGGCAGCAAAGGTGGTCGCTACCATGGAAATCCCTGCTATATACCAAGGTAAATTTCTTCCTCCTAGGAAAAAGCTTTCTAAATTCTTACCTGCTTTTTTAGTATATGAAAGTCCTACTCCTACAATTAATAGGAAAAAACCAATGATAATTATCCAATCTAAACTTGATAATGACATTTCCATTTCTTATGATTTTTATACTTGAGTATATATAGAATGTGGAAAGTTAGTAAAATGTAAATGAATTAATAGCATGATTTAGAAAGTGACGCTTCTTTTTATAAAAAATTTTAAGATGTAGTTTTCATTGTTCCTTCAAGAAAAATATTCTATTCACACTTTTTTTTACAAAAATAATTGGATTACAAAAAAGTATATTTTTAATAATCAAACCATTAAAAATATAAAAAACAACAATATATCATATCCCTATAAAAATAATTTGACTTCTCTTTGGGATGGCATCATTTTAGCTAACAAACGTTAGTAATTATCGCACTAAATTATTTTTAAACTATTAGATTTTATCAAAATGATTTTTACAACTGTTATCAAAAAAAACAATTCATTACTACTCAGTATTTTTGCTCTTTTCTTATTTTCAAGTACTATTATTGCAAATAATGCTACTGTAGCTTTAAATCACTTTACTGCAACTGAACAAGATTGTGGAGATGTTTTATTAACATGGGAAACTAGTTCAGAAATTAATAATCAAGTTTTTAAAATTCGTTATTCTATAAATGGTAGTAAATTTGAATATGTAGGAAAAGTTTCAGGTTCTATGAATTCGAATGGAATTTTACAATATTCTTTTTTACACGAGAATGTAATAGAAGCAGACCTTTCCTATTCTTTAAGTGCTGTAGGAGCAGATAATGAAGAAACTCCTTTATCAAAGACTGAAATTACGACCAACTGTTTAAATAGGGTTTTTGCTTTTCAAGCACCTTATCCTAATCCTTCTATTAATGGTGTTTTTGCTTTTGATATTAATGTTCAAAATGAAGTAGAACCAGGAAGGACTTTTACAGCTAATATTTACAATTCTATGGGAAAATTAATGCAACAAAATGAAATTTCTGTCCAAGCAGGAAAAAATTCAACTGAATTGAATTTAAGTGATTTTCCTAATGGTATCTATATTTTATCTATTACAACCAATAATGAAACTTGGACTCATTCTTTAGTTAAGATTTAGAATATTCATCTAAGTTGTGAATAAATCTGCAAAGTCCACAGTAAATGAGGCTACCACTATTATTACAATGATTTGAATTATTAATAATCTAAAAAAGATAGCTAAATGGATATGGAAGTTGATTCCATATCCATTTAGTATTTTACAATCACTTTAAAAATTATTCCTAATCTCAAGAATACTCTGATTAGACTTTATTATATTTACCCCAAATAGAAAAAGTTAATCACAAATGTTTCAAAATTTATTTAAACTTCGAGGGGAATTAAGTCCTCAACAAAAAATATTTTATGGCATTCTTGGCTTTATTATTTTTATTGCTGTATGGGCATTACTTGCTGAGGTTTTTGCAGAATCAGGAATTCATAAAATAAAATATAGCGAGGGAGAAGACCAAGTAATTGATAGAAAATATATTAATGAAATTACAGGGGATTCACTACGAGGAGAACATATTTATCAAGGTATTTTTGATGATATGTCGAAAGAAGAATTAGCTTCTTTTGGACTTCATCGTGCTAAAAGATATATTAAGTTACCTCAACCGTGGAGTATTGTAACAGCCATTCCTAAATTAATTAAACCTCCTAATTATTTATTAGAAAATACAAGAGATTCTTTAATTACTAACTTTGTAAGTTATATTGTTGCTATTCTTATTGCTATTCCTATAGGTTTTATTATTGGTTTAGTGCCTTTATTTAGAGGTATGTTTGGAGGTATTTTTGATGCTATACGATTTATACCACTAGCGGCTATTACATTTCTATTTATCTTATGGTTTGGATTAGGGTTTTCTATGAAAGTTGCCTTTTTAGCTTTTGGTATTTTAGTATATCTTATTCCTGTAGTCGTTCAGCGAATTGATGAAGTACAAGAAGTCTATCTTAAAACTGTATTTACTTTGGGAGCCACCAATTGGCAAACTATAAAATCGGTTTATATCCCATCTGTATTGTCAAGAATTTCAGATGATATTAGAGTATTAACAGCTATTTCTTGGACATATATTACTATTGCAGAGATGGCTGGAGGAGTAATGGGAGGAAAAGGAGGTTTAGGATATATGATATATCGATTAAAAAAACAGAGTAATACAGAATATGTATTTCTTATTTTGATTATTATTATAATTATTGGAATTCTTCAAGACGTAATTTTAAAATTATTAGATAAGTGGTTTTTTCCTTATAAATATGTAGAAAGAGGTCATGGTTAAAATGTACTCATTACATTTTTCATTTCATTTCTTTTAATATTATTAATCATAAAATATGGATTTTCAAGATACGGACAGAAAAAATATTATTTCACTTCATGATATTAGCCAAAGTTATGATGGAGGAAAAAATTGGATTATTAAAAATTTAAGCTTTCTTATTGAAGACAAACCAGGACAAGGACAATTTGTTGTTGTTTTAGGAATGTCTGGTTGTGGAAAATCTACACTGTTAAGATATATTGCTGGTTTACAAAGTCCAACAGAAGGCGTTGTAAAAGTCAAAGACAAGGAAGTTACTCCAGAAAATCGAGTCAGCATGGTTTTTCAACAATATTCTTCACTTCCTTGGATGTCTGTTTTAGATAATGTCGCCTTAGGTTTAGAATTTAAAGGTGTAGCTAAAAGCGAAAGAGAAGATAGAGCTATGGAATTGATCAAGAAAGTTGGATTAGAAGGGCATGAAAAAAAGAACGCTATTTATCCTAGCCTTTCTGGAGGACAATTACAACGAGTAGCTATCGCTAGAAGTTTATTAGCGAATCCAGAAATATTATTAATGGATGAACCTTTTGGTGCTTTAGATATCAAAACGCGTTTGAGTATGCAAGATTTATTATTGGATATTTGGATGGAATATCATCCTACCATTGTTTTTGTCACTCATGATATTCCTGAAGCTGTTTATATGGCAGATGATATTTATATTATGAAATCTGCTCCTTCTCGCTTTGTAGAACATGTTCATATTGATTTACCTTTAGAAAGGAATAGAGGAACAAAAAGACTTCCTCATTATACAGAATTAGTACATTTAGTGGAAGACAAAATGATGTCTGTTGCTGAGATGGGATAAAATAAATTGTCATGAGTAAAGAAAAAATCCAACAACTTCAAAAAGAGATTGAAGAAAAAAGAAAAGAATTAGTTCAGTTACGACAAGAACAAACTCCTGAAGAAATTAAAAATTATATTTTAAAAACTAAGGAGGGCAAGGATATTTCTTTACTCAATTTATTTGGAGAAGCAGATGAATTATTAGTGATTCATAATATGGGAAAAGAATGTAGATATTGTACTATGTGGGCTGATGGATTTAGAGGTTTTTCTGAAATTATTTCTGATAGAATGCCTTGGGTTTTAACTTCTCCTAATTCTCCTGAAGTATTAAAAGAATTTTCTGAAAATAGAAATTGGAATTTTAGAGTGGCAAGTTTTCATAATACTGATTTTGGATTTGATTTAGGGTATGAAACAAGAAAAGATGGAAGGAAATCTTTTCAACCTGGAGTTTCTTCTTTAATTAAAAAAGAAGGAAAAATATATCGTATAGCACATGATTCTTTTGGTCCTGGTGATTATTATAATGCTGCTTGGCACTTCTTTGATTTATTTCCTAAAGGAGATAATGGTTGGATTCCAAAATATGATTATACCTCATCTTAATGAAAGATTTACTTCTTGAAATTAGAAAATGTACCACTTGTATCAAAGATTTGCCCTTTGGTTGTCGCCCTGTTTTAGAAGCAAGTACTAGTAGTAAAATTTTAATTATTGGACAAGCCCCTGGAAGGGTTGTACACAATACTGGAATTCCTTGGGATGATGCTAGTGGAAAAAATTTAAGAGCATGGATGAATATTGATTCTGATACTTTTTATGATGCATCAAAAATAGCTATTGTTCCTATGGGTTTTTGTTATCCTGGGACAGGGAAAACAGGTGATTTTGCTCCTAGAAAAGAATGTGCTCCTCAATGGCACGAAGCCTTAATAGAACAAATGCCAGAAATAAAATTAATTTTATTAATTGGAACTTATGCACAAAAATATTATCTCAAAAAATCTATTAAAAAAAATCTAACAGAGACGGTAAATAATTTTCATGAATATTTACCTTTATATTTTCCATTGCCCCACCCCTCTCCTAGAAATAATATTTGGCAGAAAAAAAATCCTTGGTTTAAAAAAGATGTACTGCCTAATTTACAAGATGAAATAAAAAAAATATTATCTTAGGCTTGAAAAAATAATACATGCCTATATTATCAAATAAAATCCATTTATTTATTGTAAAATGCATTGCAATTGTATGGGCAATATTTATTATTTCTGATTATGTTTTTAATCATCCTTATTATAAAAATATAATTCAACATTTTGGATATGCGTCTTATTTATTCGTACAATTTATTTTATTTATAGGATTTATTTTTTGGCGATCTGCTAAAGAAGATAATATTTTAAAAACATTTTCTCTCAAAATATCAGGGTGGCATATTTATTTAGGAAGCATGATTTCTATTTTTGTACTATATGCTATTTTCATCAAAATGCTGAAATAGAAAATTCTGCTTTTTTAGGAGCTTTTAGAATTTTAGGAATTGGTACTATTTATTCCTTAGGCTATTTATGGATTATTATTTCAACTTTTGCCATAGGACAATATATTCTTCGCTATTTTAATTTTCCAATTCATAAAGTCAGTGAACAAATTATTTCTATTGCTGTTGGTTGTAGTATTTTAGGAACATTACTTACTATTTTAGGGTTATTCTATTTCTTGAATTCTATTATTGTATGGATTCTCACTATTATTCCTATTATTATTTTTCATAAAAAAGTAATTGAATTCCTTCAATCTATATTTTTAAAACCTGTTGTTTTTAATCATCTAACATTATTAAAAACATTTCCATTATTTATTATTTCCATATTTTTATCCGCAGGATTTATTTCTGCATTTAAACCTTTTCCTATTGGTTTTGATGGTTCAGGTTTATATTTGAATTTATCATCATTAATTGCACAATATCAAGGACTCCCTCAAGGACATCAAGCTTTTAATGCTTCTGTATTTTTTTCTTTAGGAGAATTATTATTTGATAATAAAACTATTAATTTAATTATTTCTCATTTTTCTATATTTTTAGTTTTAGTTGTTATTTATCGTTTAGCACGGTTAATCATTTCTCCTTCAAACTCATGGCTTGCACTTGCTATTTTTTACACTTTACCTGTAGTCACTTATCAAACGGTAAGAGAAGAGAAAGTTGATTTTTTTCTTACTTTTATTATTTTATCTTCTTTTTTATGGATATTAGAATCTCATGTTTTTAATTCTAAAAATGATAAAAAAAGTATTTATGTTTGGGCTATTTCAGGAGGGCTGTTAGGTTATGCTTTTGGAATTAAATATTTAAGTATTTATGGAATTGTTGCTTTAATTGTTTTATGGGCATATCGTCAAGGAGGAAAATTTGCAGCAATGGGCAGTCTAAGTTTTTTGACTTTTATTTTATTTTTAGGAGGATTAAACAAATGGGCTTATTTAGATATTTCACCTCAGCATTTATTATGGATAAAATTTATATTATTATTTGTTTCTGTTGTTTGCTTTTTAAATATTTTTTTGCAAAAACGAACCATATTTAATCCTAAAAAAATACAATCTTTATTCTTATTTTTAATATCAATTATTATTCCTTTTTTGCCTTGGGCATTTAAAAATATTTCTGAACATAAAAGTATTTCTACGGCTCATATTTTAACAGGAAAAAGTGCTAATCCAGAAATAAAACCTTATTTGAAATTATTCGCAGATGAAGAAGATTTATATCCTTTAACATATAAAAAATTTAATTCCTCAAAATTTAGATTCTATTCCTAATAGAAAATTTCAAAATAATTTTATTACAAAAAAAGAAAATAGCATTACCTCTTCCGAAAGAGAAGAACTTAAACGATATTTAGGATACGAAAAAGGAATTTTTTTAATCTATTACTTATGATGCAACAATGGGAAATAATAAATAGAAGTTATATTGATATTTCATTTTTATTTTTATTAATTATTTCTTTTCTTTTTTTCAGACATCACATACAAAGTTTTGTATCTAATATTATTTATACAATTATTCTTTTTTTATTTCTAGGGATAA
>JAHDII010000112.1 GCA_020630895.1 Saprospiraceae bacterium | reverse complement strand
GATTATGCTAGCAATTATCTTGAAGATAATATGCCTAAAAAGTATATTTATCATGATTTAGAACATACTCAAAATGTAGTTCGATCTTGTAGAGAATTAGGAGAAAAATATTTTCTATCAGATAAAGATATGAATCTTTTGATTGTTTCTGCTTGGTTTCATGATACAGGGTATGTAGATGGTCCAGAGAATCATGAAGAAAGAGGAGTAGAAAATGCAACTCAATTTTTAAAAGATAGAGGCTTTGGAGAAGAAGATCTAGAAAAGGTAAAGGCTTGTATTATGGCAACTAAAATGCCACAAAGTCCTACAAGTCTTCTAGGAAAAATTTTGTGCGATGCTGATTTAAGCCATTTAGGAAAGGATACCTATTGGGAACGATGTGTAAAAGTTCGTCAAGAACTCATGATTGCTAAAAATAGAATCATGCAAGAAGATGAATGGCTAGATTTTGAGTTGGGATTTATGGAAGCTCATAATTATCATACAGATATTGCTCAAGCTTCTTGGGGAGAACAAAAAAAAGAGCATATTAAACAACTTCATAAATTAAGAAAGAAATTATTTCCTACTCAAGAAGAATTATTATTAAAGAAGAAAAAGAAAAAGAAAAAAACAATTGCTCCAACTGATGGCTCTAATGTAGAAATCAAACAATTGAATTTGGGTAGAGGAGTAGAAACAATGTATAGAGCAACATATAGAACTCATGTAAATTTATCTGCTATGGCAGATAATAAAGCAAATATTATGTTGTCTATTAATGCGATTATTGTTTCAATTGTGGTGTCTACTTTAGTACCGCAATTACAAGAACAACCTAATTTATTAATACCAACACTTTTATTATTAGCAACTTGTTTACTAGCTATTGTTTATGCTACTCTTTCAACAAAACCTAAAGTAACCGAAGGAAAATTTTCAAGAGAAGATATTTTACAAAAAAGATCCAACCTTTTATTTTTTGGTAATTTTTATAACATGGAGTTAAAAGATTTTCATTGGGGAGTTATGGAAATGATTAAAGATGAAGATTTTTTATATAGCTCAATGACAAGAGATTTATATTGGTTGGGAAAAGTACTTGCAAAAAAATATAGACTGCTTAGTATTTGCTATAATATTTTTATGTGGGGATTAATTTTTTCTGTTATTTCTTTTGGGATTGCTTATGCTTTATAATTTTTTATTTAATTTTTCTAACAACCATTTTTGATCATATAATGGAGCAGTATTATTAATTTCATCTAATAATTTTTGATGAGGTTCTTTTGTGATTTTTTGTAAACATTTTATAAAATTAGAATAGGTAATTCTAATTTCTTCCGACAATAGTGTATTTCGTCTTAAATAAGTTTGAAAAGATGCCATCAAAGAAAATAATGCTTCATCTTCATCTGTTTCATAATATATTTTAAGCATTAAAGATTTAGTCCCTAAAATATAATATATATCAGAAAAATCAACATAAAGTAAATAATCTAATGCTTTGCTAAAATCTTTTTTATAATAATGTAATTCTCCCATATTATAATGAAATGCATTACTTTGAAATTCTTGTTTTAGTTTATCTTTATATTGAATAATAAATTGTTCAGTTTCTTGAAATAATTCTAATCTTAAACCCAATTTAATTACATTTTTATAAGTCCAAGGAGATAAATAGTTTCCTTCAAATAATAAATTAGAAGCAATACCATTTTGATACATTTGATATAATTCTCTTAAATAAAAGTCTGTCCGTTCATTTAACCTTAATTTTTTAATACAAAAATTAATAACAATATAATTGATTCCTCTTAGTTCTTCTTTATCAAATAAATTATTATAATTAGATAATAAAATTTTAATTTGATCAAAGTATTTTTTATCATCTTCAGTTAATAATCGATATAAAACAAAATATAAATGAATGGCAGGATAATCAGAATAATTTTCTTTATCAATAAATTGGATAATTTCAGTCATTAATTTAAAATCACTCGTAGAAGAAATGATTTGTTGATCATTAATTAAATGACAAGTATATTTTAATTTATTGGCCAAGTAATAAATATCAAAAGAATCTAATAATTGCTGTGTATATTTATTATTCTTTCTAATTTTTTTTTGATTAAAATATTTTTCTTCAACGTTTTTTAATAAATAATCTTGATAATAATAATCTGCATCTCTTTTAATAAATAAGCTATGTTCTTTTTTAGTTTTACTTAATATAAAATTATAATTTTTTTCAACATCTCTTTTTGTATAAGCATTTAATAAATGATACTCTTGAATTAATTCCCTACTTTCTGTTTCTTTTAGAGAAATATATTTTTCAGCTAATTTTAATAATAAATTAGACACATACTTATATTTCTTTTCGCTAAATGATTCTTGAGGAAAGACTTTTTTCATAATCTGTTTTCGCTGAATCTTTTTTTCTAAAAATTCGGGAGCAGTTTTTCGTATTTCTTGATATAAACGAATAATCTCTTGTTTTTGATTGTAATAAGGAGATGCTAGAAATTTATTGAACTCCCTAAATTCCTTATCTGTAAAAGTTTTTAATAATAGAATTATTTTACTGTTGTGCATTTTTACAACTTTTTTATTACTTTAATCAACTAATTTACAGACTAATACAACTTTTTTTTATCAAAAAACTATATTTATTTTACAACTAATATAGTTAATTGTCTTTGAATGACAAAATAAATGGCTGTACTTTTATAATATCAATGGTAAAATAGTCTCTAATATTATGATTATCAAACAATTCAAAAACATCATTTTTATATTTTTTAGTGTTTGCTTCTACACTACGAATGTAGTAGGACAAAACCCTGATACAATTATTTGGCCAGGAGATATTAATAATAATGGAATTGTTAATCATTTAGATATTATTTATCTAGGAGCCAATTTTGGAGCAACAGGAGCAGAAAGAAATTTTATCAGTACTGAATGGGAAGGCTATTCTCTACCTACAGGATGGTCAAATGGTAATATGGGGACAACAGAAATTAGTCGTGCTTTTGCAGATTGTAATGGAGATGGAGTTGTTTCAGATTTAGATTATGCCGCAATAGAAAATAATTATGGTTTAAGTCATGACACCATATTTCCAGATGAATTTATAGAAGTATTAAATGATGAACCTGAGTTGAATTTTGCAGGAGGAGTTTCTTCTATTGCTTTAGAACCTTCATCTGTCCAAGAATTTGATATTAATTTAGGATCTTTCTCTGCTCCCGCAGAAAATTTTTATGGCATTGCTTTTACTATTTCAGTTAATGCTGATTATGTAAATATCAATAATATTAATTTTGATGTAAGTACCGAATGGATAGATCCAAATCAAGCAGGAATCATTACTTTTCAAAAATTAGATATTGTTAATAATAAACTACATATTGCTATTTCAAGAAAAGATCAAGCATCTGTAATAGGAAGCTCTGCTATTGGCAAATTGAATTTAATTATAGAAGATGATGTTCCTAGTTTTACAAGCAATGTTGAAATACTTACTTTCGAAAATATCTATTTAGTAGATCCTATTTTAAATACTTACAAGGTAAATGATATGCCCTTAGTAGTAGATATTACAAGCCCTATAACTGAAATTACTCAAGAAGAAATTAAAATATATCCTAATCCTATTCAAAAAGGAAGTGTATTAAAGGTAGAAGGGATAGAAAATTTTGATATACAAACCATTACTTTGATGAATATTTCAGGTCAAAAAGTAGAAGCAACAATAAGCAATAATGAAATTTCAACTGAAAAATTATCCAAAGGAATTTATTTCCTCGAAATTATAACTGACCAAGGACGACGACTTGAAAAATTAATAATTACAGATTAATAAAATTATAATACTTAATAATAAACCGATTTGATATGAAAAATTTATTTTTTACATTACTCTTTTGCTCTTTTGGGATGATGGCTACTCAAGCCCAAACAGGAGGTGTTTCATATTTATATGGGATGGTATCAGATATTAATGGTACTCCAATGCCTAATACTTGTGGAATTATAGAATATGAAACCTGTGGTCAAATTTATCAAAACTCTATTTGTACAGATAATAATGGATTTTATGCTTATAACTTACAAAGTTGCGATTCTATAGGAACAGCTTTAGTAAGTTTTTCTTGTATAGATCCTAATGATCCAACAGGTGGTGCTACAGTAAGTGTAACTTATGAAATCAGTCAAGAAATTCAAGCAGATGTTTTTACAGATTGTGCTAATGCTCCACCTTGTACTGTTTCTATTGTAGCAACAGAAACAGGGAATAGCCTTGATGAATGGACATTTGAAGCCATTGTAACTGATGGTGCTGCTCCTTACACTTATCTTTGGACGATAAATGGTGGCGTAGGGATAACTACTGCAAATTTTACAGAAACTTTTACTCCCGGAATGTATGTTATTTGTGTTACAGTAACGGATATTAATGGATTATCATGTGAAACTTGTTATACCCTCGTCGTAGAAGATACAAACCCAACACCTGATTCTTGTATAGTAACATTTGATCAATTTATAGATCCAATTGGAGTAACATTATTAGAAGCTTATGCTACTGGAAATACAAGTGGTTCAAGTTATACTTATGAATGGCTTCTTGACGGCACTTTTTTAGCAGATGGGAATACTTTAGATTTGTCTAATTATCCTAATGGAGTATATAATATTTGTGTTATTGCTGTTTCTTCAGATGGTGCACAATGTAATTATTGTGAAGATGTATTTGTTCAAAACAATTGTGAGGTATTTATTGAACAAATTACAGATGCAAATAATAATCTGTCTTTAGAAGCCTTTGTTCAAGGAGTTTCATTCAATTATATTTTCGATTGGATTATGCCAGATGGCTCAACATATCAAGGAAATATTTTAGATTTATCCAATTATCCTGATGGTGTTTATACTTTTTGTGTAACAGCTTCTGGAGATAATGGAGATTTTTGTGATAATTGTATTACAGTAACTATTCAAAATAATACACCTTCTACTTGCACAACATATATAGATGCAACAATTACTAATAATACTACAAATGAGTTTCTTTTTGAAGCCATTACTTCAGGAGGAACAGAACCTTATGGTTATCAATGGAGTGTTAATGGTATTGATGTCAATATGTTAGTAAATTCAAGCACTTATGTAGAATCTTTTACCACAGGAGTATATGATGTTTGTGTTGTCGTTACAGATTCTTTAGGAGCAGTTTGTGATGCTTGTGTTAGTTTTATTGTAGAAGGTAATCCTGGAGGTTGTGTTGATCCTAATTTAATTGATCCCAATGCGAATTGTGTCACTTTATGGCAACCTGTATGTGGTTGTGATGGTGTAACTTATTCTAACGATTGTGTAGCACAAACTCAAGGAGGAGTTACTTCTTGGACAAATGGGCCATGCGATCCTTATTGTGAAGTTTATTTTGAACAGTTTCCTGATCCCAGTACAAATGGTACATTTTTAGAAGCTTATGCAACAGGAAATACATCAGGGGGCTATGAGTTTCAATGGTGGTTAAATGGTAATGTGATTGGTAATGATAATACTTTAGATTTATCTACTTACCCAGATGGAACATATAGTATTTGTGTAGATGCAATTGGATTTAATAATGCTGTTTGTGAATACTGTCAAGATGTTATTATTGATAATAATAATCAAATATGTGAAGTTACATTTGAACAAATTACAGATCCTACAACGAATACTACACTATTAGAAGCTTATGTTATAAATGGAGATCCTAATTTACCATATCAATTTGAATGGTGGTCAAATGGAACAACTATAGGGCAAGGTGATGTGTTTGATATGTCGGGTTATGATGATGGTATTTATAATATTTGTATATTAGGATATGGTACAGATGGAACACTTTGTAATGAATCTTGCCAAGATGTAATTATTAATAATAACAATCCAATAGATAGTTGTTGGGTAGAATTTGCTTCATACTTAGCTCCAAATTCGAATATTGTTGTATTAGAAGCAGTAGCAGGTGGAGCAGCAGCTCCTTATACTTTTGTTTGGACAGATGGAACTACTACAGTTTCTACGCAAGATCATATTTATGAAATGGCTAATTATGCTCCTGGTACATATTATATGTGTGTAACAGCAGTAGCAGCAGATGGTACTTATTGTGATTATTGTAGTGTAGTTACAGTACCTGATAATAGTTTTTGTATAGTAGATATTTATGAGTTCCAAACAACTAGTGGAGGCTTGGCTTTAGAAGCTTATGCACAAGGTGCTTCATTCAATTATACTTATGAATGGACAATGCCTGATGGTACAATGTATCAAGGAAATTTTGTTGACCTCGCGAATTATTTACCTGGTGTATATACTTTCTGTGTAACAGCAATAGGTACTGATGGCGATATTTGTGAAACTTGTTACACAGTTGATATTACAAATACTCCAGGAGGAAATGGTTGCTTAGATTGGTCAGTTATTGATTTAGCAAATGCTCCTTGTACTTTTGATTATGAACCTGTATGTGGTTGTGATGGTGTAACTTATGATAATGATTGTATTGCTTATTATTGTTTTGGTATTACAGAATGGACTCCAGGTGCTTGTGATTATTCTGGTGGAGGAACTGGAACAGGAGGTAGTACTGGAGGAACAACTGTTGATACTCTTTGTCAAACTACAGCAGAATTTTTCTACTATGGAGAATTAAATGCGAATGGAGATTATGATATGTTTTTCTTTGGCTTTGGAGTAGATGCAGATGAATTTGTATGGACCTTTGGTGATGGTTCATCAGCTAATGGAGATTTCGTAACATATACTTATACTCCTAATGATAGTATTCAAGCTTATACGGTTTGCTTAACTACTATTTCTTGGAATACAGAATGTACAGCAACAATTTGTGAAACCATTATTTTAGATGAAACCCCTAATGGATATATTGGTGGTGAAGTAGTAGAAGGAGGAAACCTTTGGGGAGGTAATGAAGTAGAAATTCTTATGGAAACTAGTGCAAGTCCAGGAGATCCAATCAGTGGTGTAACCGTTGAATTATTAACTCCTATGGGAACAGTAATTGCTTCTACAGTAACTAATGCTAATGGAGAATATTCATTCAATAATTTACAATTTGGAGATTATTTTGTTCATGTGAATATTCCAGGAAAAAATCATACTCCTTATTTAATAACTATAGATCCTGTATTGCAAAAAGCTCAAGATATTAGCTTTGAAGTCAATAGTGAAAGTGTTACTACAGGAATTGATAATATTTCTTTTGCTTCTGAAATATTAATGGCTCCTAATCCAACACAAGGACAAGTGAACATTACTTTAGAATTGTATAAAAATACAGATATAGATATTATAGTAACAGATGTTTTAGGAAAACAAGTACAAACACAAATGAATCACCTTTCTCAAGGTCGTCAAAATATTGAAATAGATTTAAGTGATTTACCACAAGGAATTTATTTAGTAAGTTTACGATCAAACAATGAAGTGTTTTCAAATAAAATTTTGAAACAATAGTGAAATATTTATTAAAGTTCTGAAATTAGTAAGAGGCTGTCTGAAAAGAAAAAAGGCAGCCTCTTTTTTTATTTATGTCATGCGACATAAAGTTGTCCTACTTAAAACGACAAAAGTTGTATTTTTGCAAAGAAACGGAAATAAAACTAAAAAGCAATACCTTATGATAGTCGAGTTAAAATAATTACTCGTATGAAAGCAGGAGAAAAGGCAAAAAAAGGAACAAACACTACTTAATCCTATTAAATAAGAATTAAACTCTTTTACATTTTTCTATAGGAGAACAATTATCTAATAAAATATTACCTTTTGTAGTTTTATTAGCATGATAATATGCTTCAAAAATAATATAATGAGATTTATGATTAGGAATGAAAGAGAAAGCATAAGTTTTCCAATCTATATGTTCAATAAAATCTGTTTCGTAAATTAATTGACTTTTTCCACATCGAGTTGTTGCAGCCCAAACTTTTAATTTTAAAGGAGTATTATAACCAGAATAAGTCTTAGAATGAGCCAAGTCTAAACTCATAGAATAGCACTCCCCTTTTTCTAAAGGATCCGTTAATCGTTGTCCTACACTTTCTTTAGTGCCATCTTCTCTAGAAATAAGTCCCATAAAAGTATCTCCATCAGAGGCTTCTGTATAAACTCCCCAAAAACCAGGTAATATATCAGGAGTGGTTCCATCTTCACAAGGCATCCAACCTGTAGGAACAGTAGCATCTTGAGGTTCTCCCTCAAAAGATGGATTTTCTAATTTTATTTTAGAATTAAAAAAAATAGGAAATACAAAAAGAATACAACTAACCTTTAAAAAATTCATAATATAAAGCTATTATTCTAATCAAGATACTAAAAAAAATACTAATCCTAAAGTGATTTTAAAAATTTTTATGTTTAGAGATTATTTTTTATTAGAAAATATCCTTGAAACGACGATAATTGTAATCAATCCACTCAACATGGCTAAGGTTTTAAAAGGCATTACACCTCCATCTCCAATTGTTGGATAATGAATTAATGTAGGTATTCCTAAAGTGCTATCTCCTCCTCCAAAACGCAATATAAATGAAACGATAAACCCTGCGGCAGAACCATAAACATTGGCTCGTTTATCATAAATAGCGGTAAGTAATTGAGGAAATAATAAGCAATACACAAAATCGCTACATAAGAACCATAGTTCGTAAATACTACTAATTTTAAGTGCTAAAATTGTAGCACTAACTCCAATTATCCATATCATTCTTTTTAAGATTTTAGATAATTGTTCAGCACTTACATTGGGTTTGACTAAAGGACGATATACATTCCAACTCGCCATAGAAGAAGCAGATAAAATAGATGAATCAACAGAAGACATGACGGCTGCTGCAATAGCACCTAGACCAATAGTAGCTACCCAAGGGTTAGTTAAATATCGTAATACATAAGGTAAAATTTCTTTGGGAGCAGGTTCATGAGAAGCACCAAAAGCTGCCATCCATGAATTTCCTTCTGTAAGTGTCCAAGCATCACCAATAACTCCAATCATCACAGCAGGAATAGCTGCTAATAAGCAAATAACTCCTGCAAAGATAGAAAGCCACATAGCTGTTTTTTCGTTTTTAGCAGAAAGAACTCTTTGAAAATATACCTGCCAAGGAATACCTCCTAACATCAATAAAAAAGCCGTATCCCACCAAGTCCAATAAGA
>JAHDII010000111.1:9026-9269 GCA_020630895.1 Saprospiraceae bacterium | reverse complement strand
TTTATTAGTTTTAATTTTTAATTTATTTATTTTATAATAATTTCTCTTGGAGGCATTTCTTTAGCTTCTTCTTTTTTAGGAAGTGTTAGCATTAAAATACCTTTTTCCATTTTAGCTGAAATACCTTCTCCATTAATGCTTTTGGGTAATTTGAAATTTCTTTCAAAAGAATTAAAATCAAATTCTTTACGAATAAATTTTGGAGCATTCTCTTTTGTATCTTTTATAGATTTTACCTTTAGA
>JAHDII010000111.1:0-9016 GCA_020630895.1 Saprospiraceae bacterium | reverse complement strand
CATCTTTTTCAATTTGAATAGAAATATCTTTTTTCATTAATCCAGGCAGTGCCATTGCTATTGTAAAATTATCAGCACTTTCAAGAATATTTGTTTTAGGCTTAATAGATGCAGGTTTTACTTCTGCTAATAAATCATTTGCCAAATCATTAAAAAAATGACCAAAATGAATTTTGTTTGAAATAGGTCTTTTTACATTCATTCTATACATAACTATCTATTTTTTTTTAGTTTTTAAATTTGATGTACATCCTTTATTCATCAATTGGCATACCATTTCAAAATTTGAGAAAAAATGACGGATTTTATTATAAAAACACGACAAAATGTCACATTGATGCAAATGAAAATGACATTTTGTCTTTTGTTGATTTTAAATGTCTTCCCTCATGCTAAAAGAAAGAAAGAAAAATATCTACTAAAGCAAATAGATTCTTATCTTCGTTCTATAAGATATAGAATACCAAAATAATTACGAAACAAATTTGAACATACATATAATCTATTTATATATTAAAAACTAGATTGGATGCAAATAACGGCAGCTCAACTTTGCCAACTATTAAATGGTAAAATTGTAGGAAATCCTGAAATTAAAGTAAGTGGTCCAGGAAAAATAGAAGATGCTAAACAAGGAGAAATTACTTTTTTAGCGAATCCTAAATATGAAGCATTCGCATATACAACTAATGCATCAGTGATACTGGTAAAACGAGATTTTGAGCCTAAACAGCCTATAAAGGCTACTTTAATTCAAGTAGATGACGTTTATGCTTCCATTGCTTTATTGTTAGAAAAATTTGGAGGAGGAATTAAATCCCAACAAGGAATTTCTTCTCAGGCAATCGTTGATCAAACAGCCTCTCTAGGAAAAGAAATTAGCCTAGGTCATTTTGTTGTTATAGAAGAAAATGCAGAAATAGGCGACAATGCAATTATTTTTCCTCAAGTATTTGTAGGAAAAAATGCTAAAATTGGAAAAAATACTATTTTATATCCCGGAGTTAAAATTCAACACAATTGTATTGTTGGAGATAATTGTATTCTTCATTCTAATGTAGTGGTAGGAAGTGATGGTTTTGGTTTTGTTCCTCAAGAAGATAATTCTTATAAGAAAATAGCTCAAACAGGAAATGTAGTTATTGAAGATAATGTAGAAATTGGAGCCAATTCTTCAATTGATCGAGCTACAATGGGTTCTACAATTATTAGAAAAGGAGCAAAATTAGATAATTTAATTATGATAGCCCACAATGTAGAGATTGGTGAAAATACTGTTGTTGCAGCACAAGCAGGAATAGCTGGAAGTTCTAAAATAGGGAAACAATGTATGATTGGAGGACAGGCAGGTTTTGTAGGACATATTAAAATTGCAGATGGCACTAAAGTCCAAGCACAATCTGGAATTAATAAAACTATTAATGAAGAGAATACAGCTTGGTACGGTTCTCCTGCCTTACCATATAATGATTATTTACGTTCTTATGCAGCTTTTAGAAAATTACCAGAATTAATGAAAAAAATGAGAGAACTAGAAAAAAGATTAAACGATCAATAAATAATTTTGAACCCATTTATATACTTTTTAATTCAATTTTATGAAAGAAATTGCCCTTCAACAGAGAAATAATATTTTTGAATTAGAAAAAAAATTAACAAATACAGGAGGCTTAAAAGAACGCTTACAAATTATTAGAAACTTAGCTAATTATTATAGCTTTACTGATGCAAAGCAAGCAGAAGAATACCTCATTCAATTACGAAAACTTTCTGAAGCTAAAAGGTTAACCGAATTTCTAGCTTATTATCATGTTTATAATTCTTTTTTAGAAAATCAATCATATAATTATAATTGGGCAATTGCTCATTTGAATAAAGCCAAAACAATATTTGAGGAAGAAGGCTATAATCAACAATTAATAGATCTTTATATAGATTTAGCAGGTACATATTTTAATCTCAATATGTTTCGGGAATCAGAATCATGGCTAGAAAATGCTTCGAAATTGATAAAAAAACATCCTCATCCTTTTGTAGAAGCCCGATTATTATATAGAAAAGCGATTCTTTATACTCGTAAATTTGTTTATGACAAAGCTGTTGATTTATTATTAGAAGCTAAAACTATATTAGAAACAACTCCAGAAAAAAAAGATATTAAAGATTATTATACTTTAGCTCAAGTTTATAGTGGTTTAGGTTCTATTTATAATAAAGTAGAAAAATTAAATGAAAGCGTTAATGCTTTTCTTAATAGTATTAATATTTGCGAAATCTTTGGTTTTGGAATGAGATTAGCATGGTATTATTTACACTTGGGCAATGCTTATAGTGCTTTAGGAAAATTTAAGAAAGCAGGAACGTATTTCAAAAAAGCCATTACAGATACTCCACTAGATTCTAGTCAATATGCAAAAGCAGGAGCCTCAGCAAATTTAGGACAACTTTATTTCCGGGCAGGTAATTATAAAAATGCTTTAGCAATGTATGATTATGCTGAAAAATTATATGGACAACACCAAGGTTTAGATGATGATTATAATTTTTCTGTTTTAGAACGATATAGAGCTCAACTCCATGAAGAATTAGAAAATAATGACAAAGCAATAGATCATTATATGACAGCACTCAATTTTGCAATAAAGAGTGATGACTTAAAACAAATGTCTGCTATATATAAAGATTTAGCTGGTTTTTATGAAGATCAAGAAGATTTTAAAAATGCTTTTGATTTTCATACTAAATATGCAGAAACAAGAGATAAATTTATTGATAGTGAAAAAACAAGAGCATTTACGGAATTAGAATTAAAATATGAAACTGAGAAAAAAGAACGTGAAGCCGATTTCCTTCGATTGCAAACTACAGAATTACAACTTAAAGCTTTGAGGGCTCAAATGAATCCGCATTTTATTTTTAATAGCTTGAATTCTATTCAAGGATATATGATGGGAGATACTCCTGAAATGGCTCCTGTTTTCTTTTCAAAATTTTCTAGATTAATTCGAAATAGTTTAGAATATTCTGAATTCGATGTAATTCCTTTAGAAGATGAAATCCAATTTTTAGAAGATTATTTAGAATTAGAAAAAGAACGATTTAAAGGCACTTTTGATTATTCTATTGCCATAGAAGATGATGTTGAAGAAGATATTATGGGTATTCCCCCTATGATTTTACAACCATATATTGAAAATGCAATTAAGCATGGTATTAGAGATGTTAAAAATGGGTTTGTTAGTATTCATTTTTTAATGGTTGATGATGAAAATTTACTTTGTATTATTAGGGATAATGGCGTAGGAAGAGAAATTGCAGCAGAACGACAAAAGGAATATCAAGATAAATCTCATCGCTCTATGGGAACCATGATTACTCAGCAAAGATTGGATCTTTTTAATATGGGTTCTGATAAAAAACTTTCTACAACTACATTTGATTTAAAAGATCAACAAGGAAGTCCTAGTGGAACAAAAGTTGAAATTGCTATTCCTGTTATGGCTATAGATAAACGTTTTTATGAATAATTATAAAAAATACTCCACTCTTATTTTTTATCCTTACTTTTGCACCTAATTTCATCAATACTGATATTTATTAATATATAAAACAATAAAAAATGGATAAATTACAACTGTTGGGATTATTCATCATTATACTAGTCTTTGCAGCTTGTGATAAGGATAATTATGCAAGCCAGCGTTATGAAAATCCTTCAACTCAAGCAGAAATAGATCAAAACTCAATTTTAGATTATTTAGAAAAAAATGATATAAAAGCTAAAAGAACCAAAAGCGGTTTATATTATGTTATTGAAGATGAAGGAACAGGTGAACGTGCTAATAAAGATGATTATGCTAAAATGAACTTTATAGGTTCTTTTTTAGATGGAAAAGAATTTGCTTCAAGTGCAAAAAGTGGAGGTCCAGCACTTATTCCTTTAGACGGTGGAATTGAAGGAGTAAGTGAAGGGGTTCAATTAATAAAAAAAGGAGGAAAATGTAAATTATATATTCCTTCAGGTTTAGCTGCCGGAATAGGAGGTGCACAAAAAAAACCTATCATCTTTGATATTGAATTAGTAGATATTATAGATACTAAAATTCAAGCCAAAAAAGATGATGAAATTCTTCAAAAATATTTTACTGATAATAATATCAAAGCAGAAAAAACTCCAGAGGGAATTTATTATGTAATAGAAGAAGCAGGTTCTGATGAAAAACCTACAGTAGATAGTTATGTAGCCGTTCATTATAATGGTACACGTTTAGATGGAACTAAATTTGATTCTTCTTATGATAGAGGAGAAAGTGCAATGTTTTCATTAGGACAAGTAGTAAAAGGTTGGCAAATTGGTATTCCTTTATTTGGAAAGGGAGGAAAAGGAAAAATATATATTCCTTCAGGTTTAGCTTATGGTCCTAGAGGTGCAGGAAATGATATTCCTCCTAATACAATTATTACTTTTGATATTGAATTGGAAGATATTATGGATGAAGCGGGTTATAAAGCTGCAGTACAAAAAAGAGCAGAAGAAAAAATAATGGCTCAAGCAGCAGAAGATGATAAAGTTCTCCAAGAATATTTTAAAAAGAACAATATTAAGGCTAAAAAAACGCCAGAAGGAGTTTATTATGTGATTGAAAAAGCAGGTGGAGCAAAACCTAATATTAATAGTGAAGTAACGGTACATTATGAAGGTACATTATTAGACGGAACTAAATTTGATTCTTCTTATGATAGAGGAGAACAAATATCTTTTCCTTTAGCTGGTGTCGTGAAAGGTTGGCAAATAGGAATTCCTCTTATAGGAAAAGGAGGAAAAGGAAAATTATATATTCCTTCAGGCTTGGCTTATGGTCCTAGAGGTTCCGGAGGAAAAATTCCACCTAATAGTTGTTTAATTTTTAAAGTAGAACTTTTTGATTTTAAGGAGGCACAACCTAAAGCTCCTCCTGTTAAATAAATTATATTAATTCATTGATTTTAAAATGAAAAAATTACATTTTTTATTCATCCTTTTATTGGGCGTATTTTTTTCAAATTGTACACCTAAATTTATCAAACAATACAAAAAAGAAATGATTGAAAATCCTTCAACTCAAGCAGAAAAAGATCAAAATATTATCTTAGAATATTTAACGAATAATAGTTTAAATTTTGAATCTACAGAATCAGGTATTTATTATAGTATTGAAAAACAAGGAGAAGGGGAACATCCTACAGAAAAACATGTAGTAGAAACACACTACAAAGGAACCTTGTTAGATGGTAAAGTCTTTGATTCTTCTTATGACAGAGGAGAACCTATTGAATTTCCTTTAACAGCAGTGATTAAAGGTTGGCAAGAAGCTATTCCTTTGTTAAAAAAAGGTGGAAAAGGGACTTTTATTATTCCTTCAAGTTTAGCTTATGGAACTAGAGGTGCAGGCAGAGATATTCCACCAAATAGTGTACTTATTTTTGATGTAGAATTATTAGATTTTTATGCTCCTGAAGAAAAAGCGAATCGTCAAGCTAAAAAAGATGATGATTTAATTTTAAATCATTTAAGTAGCAAAGGCATAGAAGCACAAAAAACAGAATCAGGTATTTATTATACAATAGAAAAAGAAGGAGCAGGAACTTCTCCTAATTTAACATCTACAGTAACAGTACATTATGAAGGCTCATTATTGAATGGACAAATTTTTGACTCTTCTTATAAAAGAGGAGAATCAATTGAGTTCCCTTTAACAAATGTTATTGTTGGATGGCAACAAGCTGTTCCATTATTAAAAAAAGGCGGAAAAGGTACTTTTTATATTCCTTCAGGTTTGGCTTATGGATCTAGAGGTGCAGGAGGAGCTATACCTCCAAATGCAGTACTTATTTTTGTTGTAGAATTATTAGATTTTAAATAATTTTCCATTTGTAATTGAATTACAAAAGAAATTACTCATAAATTTGTTAGAAACGGCTGAAAGTCTTACCTTTGCAGCCGTTTCTTTATTTTTTAACGAATTTTAGAAAAGGAGAGATACAAATTCAAATTCTTTTCTAAATATTCACTCAATACTTATAAAGCTTATGCGCCAGTATGAAGTGACCTTCATCGTCGATCCGGTACTGTCGGGCGATGAGGTGAAATCGACAGTCAACACCTATAAAAAACTTTTAGAGGATGCCGGCTGTACAATTGTCAATTTAGACGAAATGGGATTACGCCAGTTGGCATACCCAATTAATAGAAGAAATACCGGAGTTTACTTCTGTATAGAATTTCAACCTACATCAGGTGAAGCCATTGATTCAATGGAACTTTCTTTCCGTAGAGATGAACGTATCATGCGTTTCCTTACTGTCAAATTAGACAAGTATGGCATCAAATATAATGATGATAAACGTAATGGTCGTATTGGTTCTTCTAAGAAAGAAGAAGTAAAAAAAGAAGAGGTTAAATCAGCTAAAACAGAAAAAGCTGCTCCAAAGAAAGAAGCTCCTAAAAAAGAGGAAACTTCTAAGAAGGAAGAAGCTCCTGTTGCAGTTGAAGAAAACAATACACCTGTTGAAAAAGCAGATGTTACTCCTACAGATAATGAAGGAGACAAAGCTTAACCTTATTTTTAAACTTTAAAAGAAAAAAGATGGCATCTAGAGATGATATAAAATTTTTAAGTAACCCTAATATTGGTAATAATAGAAAAAAATATTGCCGCTTTCGTAAATATGGTATTAAATATATCGATTACAAAGACCCTGACTTTTTAAAGCAATTTGTAAATGAACAAGGAAAAATACTTCCTCGTCGTATTACAGGGAATTCATTAAAATTTCAACGTCGTATTGCAACAGCAGTGAAGCGTTCACGCCACTTAGCTATGATGCCTTATGTAACGGACTTGTTGAAATAATATATTAATCGATTTAAAATCCTTTTAAAATGGAAATAATATTATTAAAAGATATAGAAAAATTGGGTGATAAATATAGCGTTGTAACTGTAAAAAATGGTTTTGGACGTAATTATCTTATTCCTCAAAAAATGGCCGTAATTGCAAATAAAACAAATATGGCTCAACGAGATGAAATCATTGCTAAGTATGAAGCTGAAATGGCTCAACGTGTAGATGAATTCAAAGCAATTGCAGAAAAATTAACTGGTGTAGTGATTAAAATTGGAGCTAAAGCAGGAACCAGTGGTAAAATTTTTGGTAGCGTTACAAGTATTCAAATAGTTCAAGCAATTAAAGAACAATTGGGTATTGATTTAGAGCGTAAAGTTATCTCTCTTCCTGAAGATGTGAAAAATTTAGGTAGTTATACCGCAATTGCAAATTTACATAAAGAAGTTCAGACTAACGTCAATTTTGAAGTAGTCGCAGAATAAAGAAGGGTGCATATACCCACTATGCAATACAAAGGACCGATCATCTTCACTGGTGGTCGGTTTTTCATTTTAAAGTTGTTTAAAAGATGATTATGATTTGTTCTTCAATGGTTATTTCAGTACCTAAAGAAAAAGTATGGAATATTTTATTAGACAAAATATTTCATCCTGATAAATATATTCCAGGAATAGAAGAGTTTGAAATTAAAGAAAGAGATACCAATGAATATATTCGTTATTTATACACAGAAACGGATGATGTTATTGAGCTTATTATTGTTGATGAGGAACAATTTATGATTACTTCTACATTAGTAAAGCATTCCTTTCTGAAAGGAAAACTGATACAAACTATTAAAGAACAAGACAATAAAGTTTTACTCGTTTTTGAGCAAGATAGACAAATTACAATTCCTGAATTTGAAGGAATAGATATGCAATTAGCTCTAGATGCAGCACTAGAACAAATTCATACTATATTAACAGAATAATTTTAAGGATGTGCAGCTACCCAAATTTCTCCATTTTCAAAAATTTCTTTTTTCCAAATGGGTACTGTTTTTTTTAATGTATCAATAGCAAATTGACAAGCCTCAAAAGCTTCTTTTCTATGTGCAGCTGAAACAGTTATAATTACAGGTATTTCTCCTACTTCTAAAACTCCAATTCTATGATGAATAGCTATTTTTTTAATATCCCATTTTTTTAAAATTTCTTCTGCTATTTTTTTCATTTCTTTTTTTGCCATTGGGATATAAGATTCAAATTCTAAACGAAGTACTTTTTTTCCTTGAGTTTGATTTCGTACAGTTCCAACAAAATGAACAATTCCTCCTACTGATTCTTCTTGAACAAAGGTCATGCAATCGTTTAATGATAATGGTTCCTGTTTTATTTGAATATCAATCATAATTTTTTTGTAAAAATATTTTAACCTCCTGCTACTGGAGGAATAATAACTACAATATCGTCTTGTTGAATTTCATAAATATCCTTAGCATATTCTTCATTAATCGCAATTAAAAAAGAATGTAGTTTTTTTAATTCTGGAAATTTTTTTATTAATTCTTTTTTTAAACTTAAAACTGTTGTCTTTTCTTCAATTTCAAAAATAAGTTTATTTTTTTTGAAAATATCTTTTGCGATTCCAAATGCAATAATTTCTATTGTCATTACATATATTTTATAATAATTCTTAGTGATAAAATAAATATAACAAATGCTGTAAACAGTTGAACAGTTTTTTGAGATAATTTTATACTACTTGAATATGCTCCCAAACTTCCTCCTAAAATAACAGCAACTCCTAGATAAATTATGAGATAAAAATTAATACTAAAATGAGGATTAAAAAATTGTCCTATTAATCCAAAAATAGAATTGATTAAAATATAGAAACTCGCTGTAGCTGCAATTGTTTTGGGAAGACCCCATTTTTGTAAATATAAAATAGGAGTTAAAAATATTCCTCCTCCTATTCCAACAACTCCAGATAAAAAACCAATACTTCCTCCTATTATTAAATCTTTAAAAAAAGAGTGATTTTTATTTTTTTTAATTTCTTTTTGATACAAAAATTGTAAAAACATAATTAATGAAGAAATAATTAAAAAAGAACCTAATAGTAAAAAAAATAATTCTTGTTCT
>JAHDII010000110.1 GCA_020630895.1 Saprospiraceae bacterium | reverse complement strand
ATAATAGTTTATTTAGTTTTTTTATTACTGCAAGATAAACTTAATTTTTATCTTGCAGTAATTTTTATAGTATAACATACTGATTGATTACTAATTACATCCTGTTTCTGTTTGAGATTGAGAATCATTATTCGGAAAACAATTCCCTGAAGCAACAGATTCTGGTACATAGCGATCAAAATTACTATCATCCAATGCATTTTCTACAAAATCAGTCAATTGAGTAATTTCTTGTTCTGTTAAATTTAATGCTTGAAAAGCCCCTGCTAATTGAGATTCTGGAACAATAGAGTTTTGAGGAATAGCACTATTTTTATATTCAATAATTTCTCTAACACTTGTAAATGAAGCACCATGTCCTAAAAAATTCATTGCTTTTAAACCATACAATTGAGGTGTTTTAAATTTATAATCATCATTAGGATTTCCAGTAAAACCACCACGACCTTTTCTTACATTATCAAAATCTGGAAAATCTCCTACAATATCTGCTCCTTCTAAATCATTCATACCTAAAGCAAAAAATCCTTCAGAATTTAAAGCTGGCCCATCATGACAATTATTACAGCCTGCTTTACCAAAAAATAATAAAGCTCCTTCTTTTTGTGCTGTAGTCATTGCAGCATAATCTCCTCTAATCCATTCTTGAAATGGTGCTTGGTTCGCTAATAAAGTACGTTCATAAGCTGCAATAGCTAAACCTGCAGTTTCTAAAGTATATCTTTCATCTTCATTAAAATCACCAAAAGCTAAATCAAATAAATCTTTATAATAAGTAGAATTAATTAAATCCATATCTATATCTAATCTATGTACTCCTAAACCAGCAATCGCTTGAATTTCTAAACCTTCATATCCTAAATGATTTTTGGCTTTAGGTGTATCTTCTGTCCATTGAGATTCTGTTCCTTCATTAGCTCCTACAGCTCCAAATTGACCATTCCAAAGGGTTGTTCTATTGTATGCTCCATGTATAGCAGATGGAGTACGAAGAGGTTGAATATCTAATTCAGAAATTTCATAATTAGTATTAATAACTCTTCCTTCTCCTGAATAACCAAATCCTATTCCTCCGTCTCCAATTCCCTGTCTAATTCCTGCTTGAAAACATGAACCAGGAACATGGCAACTTGCACAAGAATAAGTTCCTTTTCCCTCCTCTTTTTTAGGATTCATAGCTAAACCCGTTTCATAAAATAACTTTTTACCCAATTCAATTTTTACATTAGATAATGGATTATTAGGATCTTGTGGAATTTTATTCAATTCATGACTTTCTGGAATATAAAAATGTTCTAAGCCTCCTTTATCTTCTAAAGTGGCTAATAAATCGGCATCCATTCCATTTAATTCTCCTCCCATATTGTTATTAGAAATAGAAGAATCGTCTTGACAAGCAGTAAATGTAACAGCTAAAACAAGAATAAAGTAGTAAAATTGTTTTCTCATCGCTTAGATTTTAATTCAATTATTAGTGTACAAATGAGAAAAAATCAAAAACCGTACCTATTTTAAAACTAAACTACTTTATATTTATTTTTTTTAGATTTATTGACAGCCCATATCAATTTGAGATTGAGGATCATTATTAGGAAAACAATTTCCTGAAGCAATTGATTCAGGCATAAATCGATGCATATCATTATCATCTAGAGCATTTTCAACAAAATCTACTAATTTGTTAATTTCATCATTCGTCAAATTTAAAGGAACAAATTGCTCTGCTAATTGAGAATTAGGAACAATAGAATTTTGAGGAATAGCATTATTTTTATATTCAATAATTTCTCTAATACTTGTAAATGATGCACCGTGTCCTAAAAAATTGGTATGCTTCAAAGCATAAATTTGAGGTGTTTTATATTTATAATTATCTGCTTCAACTCCAGTAAAACCTCCTCTTCCTTTATGTACAATTTCTAAATCTGCAAAATCGCCTACAATACCTTCACCCTCCAAATCAGGCATTCCTAAAGCATGAAATTCATTAGAACTTAATGCTGGACCTTTATGACAATCTACGCAACCTGCTTTATCAAAAAATAATAAAGCTCCTTCTTTTTGTTCCATAGACATTGAATTTGTAGATCCTTTTAACCATTGCTGAAAGGGTGCTCGATTCGTTAACATCGTACGCTCAAAAGCAGCAATAGCAAGACCTGCTGTTAAAAAGCTATATCGTTCATTTTCTAAAACTCCAGGGAAAGCTAAATCAAATAAATCCTTGTAATATGTTGAGCGAATAAAACTTTCATTAATTTCCATTCTATGAAATTCCAAACCACCAATGGCTTGTGTTTCAGGACCTTCAAAACCTAAAAAATTGGTTTCTAAAAATTCATCCCCTACCCATAAATTTTCTGTCCCAACATTTGCTCCTGTTGCACCTAAACGACCATTCCAAGTTGCATTTTCTACATAAGCTACATTCATATTATTAGGAACTCTAATAGGAGGGATATCCAAAGTATTGACTTCATAATCAGGATTGGGAAAACGACCTTCTCCAGCATATCCAAATCCCATACCTCCTTCTGCTACTCCTTGACGAATTCCTGCTTGAAAACCTGCTCCTGGTACATGACAACTAGAACATGAATATTTTCCAACTTCTTGAGGATTTATAGGATTTGTAGCTAAACCTGTTTCATAAAAAAGTAATTTACCTAAAGAAACTTTAGCAGCAGTGATTGGATTATTGGGATCTTGAGGAATATTGGCATAATCATTGCTCTCTGGTATAATGAATTGTTCTTTACCTCCTAAATCAGAGAATAAAGTTTCTAATTCAAAATCTAATCCTTGATTGGTTGAAAAAGTATCCTCTTTGCTACAAGCAGAAAAAAGAGATACAATACTACATATTAATAATAATTGGTAAAAGTTTTTGCCCATAATTAAGTTCATTTTTTTATCAATAAAAATTAAAACTGAATAACATATATATATTATTAAGTTTTAATATAATAAAGAGTAAAAGATAAATTAATGGTTATGTTTATTATTAAATCAATAAAACATTGAGGAAGTGCGAGTTAAAAGTAGTTATTTTTTTTCTAAAAAAAGATATTTTTAAAGAAATTTTTACAAAAAAATAACTTATTAAAAATCTACTTCATAAGTTTTTACTCCTACTTCAGTTTTCTAATGTCTATCCAAAAAAGAAATAACTCTTTTACATTTATTCAGTTAAAAATATAATTTACTATCTTAGCAATTATATAAAATATAATAATTGCATGTTAGAACATATTAATATTTCTAATGTCCTTTTTTTAGACATAGAAACTGTTTCGGGACATAAAAACTTCAATGAATGTCCTCAAGAATTACAAGAACTTTGGGCAATAAAAGCAAAAACATTACTCAAAGTATATGATAGAGAATTAGAAGAAGATGAGATTAAAACTTCTTATGATAGAGCAGGAATTTATGCGGAGTTTGGAAAAATCATTTGCATCTCCGTTGGTTTTGTTATTGCTAAAGATGAAGGATATGAAATACGTGTCAAATCTTATGCTAATACAGATGAAAAAATTCTACTAGAAGATTTTGCAGAACTCCTAAATCAATATTATAATAATCCTAATAAAAATTTTATTTGTGGACATAATATTAAGGAATTTGATATTCCTTATACCTGTAGAAGAATGTTAATTCATGGCATTAAATTACCTCGTTTGTTAGATATAGCAGGAAAAAAGCCTTGGGATTTGAATTATTTTATTGATACTATGACGCTTTGGAAATTTGGTGATTTTAAAGCCTATACTAAATTGAGCTTACTTACTTATATTTTTGGTATTCCAACACCTAAAGATGATATAGATGGTAGTGAAGTAGGTCGTGTTTTTTGGGAAGAAGGCGATTTAGAACGAATTGCTATTTATTGTGAAAAAGATGTTGTTGCTACAGCTCAATTATTAATGAAATATAAAAGAATGCAGGTTCCTGAAAATATGAAAATAGAAAGAGTATAATCTGTTTTTCAAACCTTAAAACCAAACATCTTTTGAAACAAAAAATATATTCAATAATTAAAGAAGATGGCGAAAAAAACAAATTAAACCGCTGGTTTAATTTATTAATTATCTCATTAATTATTCTTAGTGTTTTAGAAATAATTTTAGAATCTTATCCATCATTAAATATAAAATATAAAAATAAATTTTATTTATTTGAAAGCATTGCTGTAAGTATCTTTACTATAGAATATTTATTAAGAGTTTGGACTGCAGATTTATTATACCCTCAACTCAATTCTTTTAATGCCAGAATAAAATTTATTTTTTCGCCTTTAGGAATTATAGATCTATTAGCCATTATCCCATTCTTTTTACCTTTTATTTTCAAATTTGATTTAAGGTTTATTAGGATTTTAAGAATCACAAGGTTATTAATGATTTTTAAACTCAATAGACATACTAAAGTTTTACATCTTTTGGGTAGTATATTCAAAGAAAAATGGAGTGAATTATCTATTACTATATTTGTAACTTTTATTTTAATTTTAATATCATCTACATTAATGTATTATGTAGAACATGATATTCAACCAGATAAATTTCCTAATATTATTAGTACATGCTGGTGGTCTATTGCCACATTAACAACAATTGGATATGGAGATGTGATTCCTATTACTGGCTGGGGAAAATTATTGAGCGGTATAATTGCTCTTTTAGGAATTGGTTTAGTAGCTTTACCAACAGGAATTTTAAGTGCTGCTTTTATTGAAAAAATGGAAGAAGAAAAAGAAAGAAAAAAAGGAAAAAAACATCTACATAAAAATAAAAAATATACTTATTGTCCACACTGTGGAGAATTATTAAAATAATTTAAAATATAAATTATCATTATTATGAAATGTCAAGAAGTATTAAATCAATTAGAAGAAATGGGTAATGAGGGTACGAAGAAAATATTTATGAAACATGGTGCATCAGAACCTATTTTTGGAGTTAAAGTTGGAGATTTAAAAAAAATCCAAAAAAAAATAAAAAAAGATCATGAATTATCTTTAGAACTTTTTGACACAGGTAATTCTGATGCAAGATATTTGGCAGGATTAATTGCAGATGAAACAAAAATCACAAAAAAACAACTCGAAAAATGGGCAAAAGATTCAGATTGGTATATGTTAAGCGAATATACTGTTGCATGGATAGCCGCAGACAGCCCTCATGGATGGGATTTAGGATTGAAATGGATTAAATCCAAGGAAGAAAAAATAGCTTCATCGGGTTGGGCAACACTTTCTAATCATATTAGTATCACTCCTGATGAAGATTTGGATATTCAAAGTATTTCAAATTTATTAGATAGTATTCCTAAAAATATTCAAGCCGCTCCTAATAGAGTACGATATACCATGAATGGATTTGTGATTGCTGTAGGTTCTTATGTGAGTGAATTGACTGAAAAGGCAATCGAAATAGGAAAATCTATAGGCAAAGTTGATGTTAAAATGGGTGGTACTGCTTGTAAAGTTCCTGATGCTCCTTCTTATATTCTTAAAATTCAAGATAAAGGAAGAATTGGAAAAAAAAGAAAAATGGCAAGGTGCTAAATCTTTTCTAAAATCATTTATTATCTTTGTTTTATGAAAAAACATTTAATTGCTCCCTCTGTTTTAGCTGCAAATTTTGCTCATTTAGAACGTGATTTTGAAATGGTCAATCAAAGTGATGCTGATTGGTATCATGTTGATGTAATGGATGGTCGTTTTGTCCCTAATATTTCTTTTGGAATGGATATTATTTCAACCATGAAAAAATTAGCCTCCAAACCATTAGATGTCCATTTAATGATTGTTGAACCAGAAAAATATATTGAAAGGTTTAGAGATGCTGGGGCAGATGTCATAACAGTTCATTATGAGGCTTGTCCTCATTTGCATCGAACCATTCAACAAATCAAAGAAACAGGGGCTAAGGCAGGTGTTGCCTTAAATCCTCATACAGATGCTAGTGTATTAGAACCCATTATAGAAGAATTAGATTTAGTTTGCGTCATGTCTGTTAATCCTGGTTTTGGAGGACAAAAATTTATTTATTCTGCTATTCCCAAAATAAAAAAATTAAAAGAAATCATTACGATTCATAATACTAAAACTTTAATTGAGGTAGATGGAGGAGTAGGACTTCAAAATGCAGAAAAAATACTTCAAGCAGGAGCCAATGTTTTGGTGGCAGGAAGTAGTGTTTTTAAATCCGAAAATCCTAGTCAAACGATAACAAAGTTAAAAGAAATTGGAGGATATACTTTCCATGTTTAATTCGTTTTATTTTTACATATTTTATCAAAAGTATATCTATAATTCATATTAATTGTATTCTTTTCAATATTTCAAAACTGATTAATTCCTTGAATAATGAAGTATCCTCTTACATTCTTATTGTTTTTATTATCCTTCTGTTTACAAGCCCAAAATGCCACTTTGTACGGAAAAGTTACAGATGATAAAGGAGAAGCAATTGTAGGAGCCAATATATATATTGAAGGCAGTGAAGAAAATGGTACAGATTCCGACGTCGATGGTTTATATGAATTAAAAATTCCTGCTAATAAAAATCTAGGTGTTACTTTTTCAGCTGTAGGACATGAAACAAAAGTCATTGTTCTTTCTAAAATTCAAGAAGGAAGAAGACAAAAACAAGATGTAATACTACCTACAAAAATTGAAATGGTGGGAGAAGGAGCTACCGTTGTTGCTGATAAAGCAATGGAGTCTGAAGGAATGATTCGAGAAGGGGTGGAAACACTAAGAATTATCCCTAATTCTACAGGTAGTGTAGAAAGTATGCTTCCTGGAATTGGATTAGGAGTTACCGCAGGTCAAGGAGGTGGTGCATTGAGTTCTCAATACTCTGTGCGAGGAGGAAATTATGATGAAAACCTAGTTTATGTTAATGATTTTGAAATTTATCGCCCTCAATTAATTCGTGCAGGACAACAAGAAGGACTTTCTTTTCCTAATATGGATTTGATTCGTGATTTATCTTTTTCTTCAGGTGGTTTTGCTGCTCGATATGGAGATAAATTATCTTCTGTTTTAGATATTCGTTATAAAAGACCTACAGAAACTCATGGTTCAGTGGAAATGAGTTTACTAGGAGGTACTGCACATATTGAAGGAAGTACTCCCTTCAAAAAAGATAGTTTGGAATATCGCCGTTTTAGATATTTAATTGGAACTCGTTATAAAACGACAAAATATGTTTTAGGTTCTTTAGATACTAAAGGAGAATATACACCTAATTTTGTGGATATTCAAGGATATTTTACTTTTGATTTAACGAAAGAATGGCAATTAGGAATTATCGGAAATTATAATAGAAGTCAATATCAATTTATTCCTACAGAAAGAAATACCGCTTTTGGATTAATTGATTTTGCTTTAAATTTAAGTACTGTTTTTGAAGGACAAGAAGTAGATGATTTTACTACATACATGGGAGGTTTACATTTTTCTTATGTACCTGAAAATAGAAAAAATCCTATGTACTTAAAAATATTAGCCTCTACTTATCAAAGTGATGAAAATGAACGAATTGATATTATTGGAGATTATACTATTGGTCAAATTGAATCTGATTTAGGAAGCGATGATTATGGCGAAATTGTTGCTGTTTTAGGAACAGGAACACAACATCAATTTGTAAGAAATTATTTAACAAGTAATGTTTCTAATACTGAAATTAAAGGAGGAATAGAATTTGTAAAAGATAATCAACCTAAATCTAATTTTAATAAAAAAGGAAAAGATAACCTAGAAGAAGTTGCTCTAAAATCTCATTTTTTACAATATGGTATTAAATATCAAAATGAAATTATTAATGATAAATTAAATGAATGGGAACGTTTAGATTCCGCAGGATATTCTCTACCCTATTCTGATACTAATGTTTTTTTACAATATGTCTTAAAAACGGAAAACAATTTAAATTCCAATCGTTTTAGTGCATATTTCCAAGATACTTGGAGTACTAAAAAAGACAGCATGGAATTAAAGATAACCTATGGTGTACGTGCTCAGTATTGGGATATGAATAATGAATTTGTTGTTTCTCCTAGAATGCAAATTTTATTTCACCCTAGAACCAAACAAGATATCGCTTTACGCTTTGCATCAGGTATGTATCATCAACCTCCTTTTTATAGAGAAATGAGACGTTTAGATGGTACTGTAAATACAGATTTAAAATCTCAAAAATCTATTCACGCTGTGGCAGGATATTCTTGGGATTTTAAAATTGGAAAAACTCCTTTTCGATTTATTACAGAAGCATATTATAAACATTTATGGGACGTTATCTCTTATGATTTAGATAATGTAAAAATCAGATATTCTGGAGAAAATGATGCAACGGGATATGTTGCTGGAATAGATTTAAGATTGAACGGTGAATTTGTTCCTGGAGAAGAATCATGGGTTAATTTATCTTTTCTTAGGGCTAGAGAACGATTGGTTGATGTAGAACATTATAAATTTGAAGTTGGTTCTACGGATAGTATTTTTGTAAAAGATGTGGCAAGACCTACCGATCAATTAATGAGTTTATCTATCCTTTTTCAAGACCATTTACAGAAAAAAGAAAATTTCAAAATGCACCTCAATTTAACTGTAGGAACAGGTTGGCCTTTTGGAATTCCTAATAATAATGTAGGACCTAGAAACACCTATCGTTTTTCTCCTTATCATAGAGTTGATATTGGTTTTTCATTTAAATTATGGAGTGATATTTGGAAAGAAAAAAATCCAGATAAACAATATAAAAATCCTTTTAGATTTTCTAGAAATACTTGGCTCAGTTTAGAAGCCTTTAATTTATTACAAGTTAGCAATCAAGCATCTAATACTTGGATAAAAACAATTTATGGTTCTCAATTTGCAGTACCCAATTATCTAACTTCTCGAAGAATAAATTTAAGATTTAGGATGGAATTTTAAAATTCATTTATGAAAAAATTCATAAAGAAAATATTATTATTTTTAATTCTATTCATTTCAAGTTTACAAGTTGTTGATTTTTTTCTTCCTTATTATTGGGGCAATCAAAATATAGTAGAAAAATTAAATCATATACAAGAAAACAATATTATTCCCAATACTTATTTTATAGGTTCTAGTTTTGTAAATATGCAAATCCAACCTATTATTTTTGATTCCATTACTAAAAAAACATCATCATTTAATTTAGGAGTAAATGGAATGCGGCCTTATGAAACTTTTTTTATTACAGAAAATTTAATTCAACATTCTAAAAAAAATGAAATTGAATATATTTTTTTAGAATTACTCAACCTTAGTCCTATTGATGCTCTTCAATACAATACTTTAAGAATTAAAAATTCAATGACCTTTCAATATTTTTGGTGGAACTTGAAATTCTTTTGGAAAGAAAAAAATTATCAAGGAATCAAAAATACCATTCATACTTTTTTTCAAAAAATTTTCAAATATAAAATGTTAGGAGCTGCTAAAAATTTTATTTTTAATAAAAATAAAAAAACAATTCATCCTACAATCAAAAAAAGTATAGAACAATATAAAGGATTTG
>JAHDII010000109.1 GCA_020630895.1 Saprospiraceae bacterium | reverse complement strand
GTATATAATTTTGAGTAATAATAATTGCTTTTTTCTTATATATGAGCCCCGATATTCTTAGAGATATAGAGGCAGAGGTAGAGAAAGAAAATACTTATTATTATTATTTCATCTATTTTTTATTTTATTATTTCATTGTAATGGGAATTGTATCTTTATATTTTTTGATTTTTCCTAGAGTTCTTCTCATTATGAATGAAGAAGGAATACGTACTATTTCCTATTATAACAAACAATTAATTCCTTGGAACAACATAGAAAAATTAGAGGTAGATCGTTCTAATGAAATTTATATTCGATTAAAACAAGAGAATATTAGTCAAAAAAAGAGACATAAAATTCAAGAATATTTGAAGCAAAAATTTAAGAGAAATTACTCCCCTCGAAAAGAAGAAATTTCTATTCCATTTAGTGAATTAGCTATCCGTAATATGGAAGAATTTAAACGTGAGTTCCAATTAATTAAAAAAAAATATACAACAAACAACAACCATGACTCTACGATGGACTAATAAAATAAGAAACAATACATACTCTTTGCTTAATGACTTCTAAAAAAAGATTAGAAATCAAATTAAAAAAATCTAGAAAAGAAGATATTGGATTATTCATTTCAAGGATAATAAGCATCCTTTTCTTGAGTGTTATGCTACACTTCATTTTTACAGAAGGCTTTACAGACAAATCTGACGGAAAAATTATTTTTCACTTCATCAGTTCTTTTATTTTTATCAATATTTATTATCTCTCGTTTAATATATATGATATTATTTTTCCTCGATTAAAATTAGTCATCAATCAAAAAGGAATTTCTAAATTTTATTCTAATAGACATTATTTTTATTCTTGGGAAGATATAGATCGAAAAGAAGTAATCTACATTCAATTAAAATCAAAAGAAGTTTTATTAAAACAATTCAAATGGACAGATCGAATTAAAGTTAAAATAATGAGTTATTTTAAAAGACAAAAAATAAATGAAGTTGAAATTCGTTTAAATGCTTTAATTATTCCCAATAATATCCCCAATAAAGAAGAATTTAAAATTCAATTCGAAGCGATAAAAAATAACTTCATTCATGAAAAAAATAATCCTTATCATTTTTAGTATTTTAATTTCTTATGCTAGTTTCTCTCAACAAATTAATATTCAACTTACCATTACTGATTCTTTAACAAAAGAATCGTTACCTTTTGCAACGGTATATTTAAAAAATGCAGGAATTGGAACAACCTCAAATGTTGATGGTAAAGCCGAACTAAAATTAGACACAGAAAAAAATAAAGACACCTTAATCTGTTCTTATTTAGGTTACCAAACCAAAGAGTTTTTTATTGACTTGAATAAAACAACCCATTTAGATATTTTACTTTCCTCATCTACAAATAATTTAAAAGAAGTTGTTGTTACTTATAAAAAACCTCTAACATCAAATAAAATTTTAAAAAATTGTATTAAGAATACGGAAAAAAATTACAGCAATATTCCTATTAATATAAAAGGATTATATAGAGAAACATTAAAAGAAAATGACAAATATATTTATTTAAATGAAGCCGTTGTAAATATCCATTATACAAAATATCCTCAAAATAAATTAGATCGTAAAATATGGAGGGATTATTACTATGATGATACCTATGCTTTTGAATTTGAAGGGAGTTCGTTTCGAGAGTTTCCAACTCACTTCAATACAAAAGAAGACAAAGTAAAATTAATTGAAGCCAGAACTTCTGATAATTGGAGTCGTTTTAATGTTGACCGTCCAATCGCTGGAGGTCCTTTAAGTTTGACCAGCAAAGATTTTATAAAATATAGATATGATTTTTTAAATCCTAACGTTTTTAATAAATACACCTATATTAAAAAAGAAAATCAATATGTAAATAACCATAGTTGTTATGTACTTCATTTTTATCCCAACAAGGCAAATAGAAAAATGGTTTTTGACTATGCACGAAAACAAAAAAGAAGTATTTATGTAGGTAAACTTTATATTGATATAGAAACTTTTGCCGTGGTTAAAATGGAATATCAATTAGCAAAAGATGTTGATTTTGGATTTTATAGAAATCACGTTTACTTGGATGACATCACAACCATAGATTATCAAAAAAAGGAATCAACTTGGTATTTAAAGAAAATAAAACGAACTAAAACAAAGCCCCTCAAACCCAAAACAAGTCTTAATAATGTTCTTTATGAGACTAACCAAGAATTAATCATAACAGAAATTGTAACAGATTCTGTCGTTCAATTTAATGAAGATGAAATTTGGAAACATACACGATTAACAACACTAAGAAACAAAGATTTACTTTACAATCCTGATTTTTGGAAAGAATACAAAAAGAAAAACTATCCTGTTCTATCAGAAAAAATAAAACAAGATTTAGAATCTAAAGCCAGTTTAGAAAAACAATTTAAAGAGCGGTTTAAACAAAAAGAGAACTTAGCGATTCCTACAACTAAAAAAGTTGATTTTGTATTTGATTATCCTATAGAAAAACTAGGTGATAATTATCAATGGTTTGCAGATTCAACACAGCAAATTGAACTTTATAGTTATCTTGAAAAAGAAAATGAATTTGCAAAAAATTATATAATACCTTATAAAAGTCATCAAAAAAAATATTTCAATTCCTTGAATAATTTTTATCCGAAAGATACTTCTGATATTAAAAAAATATACCCAAAAGGAACATTAAAATATGATGAAGATTCCTTGGAAAATCTAGTACTTTATGAGTACATAGATTCTATCAACCGAACGCCTATTTTTAATGCTACAAAATTTCAAGAAAGTCGTAAAAATAGTTACATTCTTTTTGTAAAACCATATCACAACACTATTGGAATTGTCTATACCAATAATGGAGGATTAAATAATCATCTAATTATTCAATCTAAAGAAACGGCGACGATACTTGATAGCATTTTTAATGTCTCTAGCTATGAATGGTTCAACGAATCTATTTTATTATACACTAAAAGCAATCATTTAAAACGAAGCGATAAATTATTTCAAAGAGACTTAATTCATAAAAAAGATTCGCTAATCCTTTTTGAAAAAGATCTAACTTATGATATTCGTTTATCCAAATCCAAAAGCTATATTATCTGTACAGTAGAATCAAAAGACGAAAGTGAAATATATCTTATTAAAAAAGAAGATAATTATCCGTCTCTAGAATTATTACAAGAAAGGCAATTAGGAATAACTTATTCTGTTAAAGAATTTGACAATCATATTTATATGATGACGAATAAAAATGCAATTAACAATAAAATATTAATTTTAGAAAACAATAATTCTTGGAAAGAAATTATACCTCACGAAAAAGATGTCTTAATAACAAATTTTGTAATCACAAAAAATTACTTTGTTTTAAAAACATACAAAAATTCTTATCTTGAAATTAAATACAAAAGAAAAAACGAATCTAAATGGAAAAATATAGATTTTAAGAAAAAAATATTTAATGCTGAAATTGGGTTATTAGATAAAGATAAAATTAAAATATATTATTCATCTCCAAGCAGCCCATTTATTCAATGTGAGTTTGAATTATTGAATGAGGTCTTAACAAAAATAAAGCCCACTAAGATTAAAAGAGGAATTTATCCTCATTACCATAAAACAGAAAGGCTATGGGCAAAATCAAAAGATGGAACAAAAATCCCAATTACATTAATCAGAAGTAGCTCTCCTAAAAAGAAACACAAAGGATTAATTTTAAAAGCGTATGGAGCTTACGGTTCTTATCCTATGGGAAATAATTTTAATGCTAAAGATGCGATTTTATTAAATGCTGGATTTACAATTGCCTATGCTCATATTAGAGGCGAAATAACAATGGGAAATCAATGGTATTTTGATGGCAAACTTTTAAATAAAGAAAATTCTTTTAATGATTATATCGCCTGTGCTGAATATTTAATTAAAAAGAAAATTACAACACCTGAATATCTCGTGGGATATGGAAATAGTGCTGGAGGTTTAATTATGGGAACTGTAATTAACCGAAGACCTGAATTATTTAATACTGTTATTTTAGATCATCCTTATTTAGACGTTTTAACAACAATGATGAATGATGCTTTACCATTAACAACGGATGAATATAAAGAATGGGGAAACCCAGTAGAACCAGAAGTTTACAAATACATTAAAAACTATTCTCCTTATCAAAATATTAAAAAACAAGAATATCCTAATTTATTATTTATAGCGGGTTCAAATGATTTTCAAACTCCTGTTTGGCAAATTGCAAAATATGTTGCAAAATTAAGAGAGTATAATACTGGAAATAATAATATCCTATTTAAAACAGATATAGGAAGTGGACATGCTGGCAATAGATCAGGGAAAGAATGGATAAAGGAACTATCATTTCAATACGCTTATATTTATAGTAATCTTTTTGAATAAAAAGATTACTATAAATGATAATTAAAATTTAATGATCCGATAAATAATTTCCAAATTCAATATCTGAAGCAGATTTATTCTTAAATGTTTTTACAAAATTAATAAAAGAATTTACATCATTAAAATTAGAAGCTAAACCTACAGAAATACGAATAGCACCTCGTAATTTCCCCATAGTTTTAATAACTTCTGCATAACCTCCTTCTTTTAAATTATCATAATATTTTGCTGTTTCATTTGTAGAAATACAATTACTAATTTCATCAATACCAGGGTTGCAAAAACAACCTGTACGCAAAGATATTTTTTCTTCGTTTGCTAAATGTTCTACATAATCCCAAGGAAATGTTTTTCCTTCTTCATCACAAATATTAAAAATAATAGTACCTCCTCGATTTTTTAAACTTTGAGGTCCTAATAAAGTAATCATAGATGTACCGTTATTATGTTTTAGTTTTTTTAATTGTTGCAATAACCAACCTGTTAAACAATGTACTCTTGTATTAATAGTATTCATTCCTATTTTATGAATATGTTCTAAGCCAATTTTAATAGCAGGAATATCTAAATAATTAATAGTACCATCTTCAAACCTAGCACAATTTTTTTCTAAAGAATGAAGGGTTTCATGAACAGAAACAAAACTAACTGTTCCCCCAGCAAACCAAGGTTTTTGCAATTTATGAAAAGAATCTTTTCTTACTAATAAAGCTCCTAATCCTGTTGGATAACCAAATATTTTATAGAAAGACATTGCTACAAAATTAGGTTGTACTTCTTTTAAATTTAAAGGACTACTAGGTACAAAAGCTGCGGCATCTAATAAAACATCCCAACCTCTTTTTTGTGCATATCGAACCCAAGATAAAGGATGTTTCACACCTGATACGTTAGATTGAGCTGGGAAAGCAAATAATTTATGTTCTTTATTTTTTATGGTATTGAGTTTCTTTTTTAATTTCTTTTCATTCAATCTTAAATTTTCAATAAATAAGGTAGAGTAACAAAAAGAACTTCCTTTTTTTTGTGCAAATTCTCTAATTCCATTTACCGAATTATGATTGTCAAATGTGAGGGTTAAATGTGTATTTTTATTGAAGGGATAACACTCTCCAATTATTTTTAAAGCTCCTGAAGCATTAGCCGTAAAAATACAATAATAATCTTCTTTTGCATGAAAACAATCTAATACAAATTCTCTAGCTTCTTTCACTAATTCCGTTGCTAATAATGAAGTAGGATTTGAAGAATGAGGATTTCCAAAAACATTATTTTTTAATAAATCATGATGACGATCAAGCTGTGATTGGGCATATAAATTTCCTCCAGTATAATCTAAATAAATATGACCTAATCGATCCAGACGTTCATATTCTGTAGCTCGTAACTCATCTATAATTTGGGTATCTAAATATTGAGGAAACTTCTCAATAAATTTTTTGAATAATTTATTTTGCTTTTTGTTTTCAAATGAAATGTTTTCCATAGCAATACAATTTGGTTTACGTGATTAGTATGTATGTTTTGGCTATAAAAATACTACAATCTATTATAGTTTTCAAATATTAAAAAATAAAAAAGTGACAGTTTTAATACATCATTTTTTTTTGTAATGAATAAGCTCAAGGTTTAGAGGTAAATGATCACTATATCCTCCATAGTATTTACCCCCACTAAAAGTCCGATTAGGTCTATATTGTGCCGTTTTTTTGTGATAAAACAACATCCAATCTCTATTGAAAATTTCAATATTTTTTACATCACTTCCTTTTTTATCCACAAGAGAACCTGAAACAATAATATGATCTAACATCCCCCATTCTCCTCTATAATTATGAGTTCCAAAACCTTGCCGATCCAAATCATATACTAAATCATATAATTGTTCTGCTTTAGCATCTGAAACTAGAGCTTGAGCCCCTAGAGTTTCATGAACACTTTTATTCTGTGGCTCATCGTTAAAATCTCCCATTAATATGACATGATTATCATCATATTTGGTAAATATTTCATCTACTTTTTTGCGGACTTGTTGTGCCACATATACTCGCTTAGGTTCAGATTCTGAAACTCCTCCTCTTCTACTTGGCCAATGATTAACAAAAACATGAAAGTACTCTTTTTTTGAATTGATAAAAGTGGCATATAAAATATCTCTTGTGGTATAATCTTTTACAATATGATGAGGAAAATTAATTCGAATAAATTCTTTATTTTTTAAAGTAAATTCTTTTTTGTTATATAATAAAGCTACATCAATACCTCTGATATCTGGAGAATTTTGATGTACAAATTCATAATGACTTCCTTTCAATTGAGGATCTTGAATTAAATCTTTTAATACTTTTTCATTTTCAACTTCCGACAAACCCATTAAGTTAGGTTTTCCTAAATAATGAATAACTTTAGCAATATGATTAATTTTTTGTTCATATTTTTTTTCATCCCATTCACTTCTTCCTGAAGGAGTAAATTCTTCATCTTTATGTTTAGGATCATCTTGCGTATCAAATAAATTTTCTACATTATAAAATGCAATTCTAGAAATATTATCTTTTTCAGGTCCTTGTTTATTAGGCGTTAATTTTGCAGAAGAATTTGTTTCTATTTTTTTATTTTCTTCAGTTACTATTTTAATTGTATTTTTTTCTTCTGTAGATATTTTTTTTTGTCCGCAAAAAGAAAATAAAAAACAAATTCCTAATAAAAAAAATAAATGATATTTATTCATAATTATATGATTTTAAACTGCAAGATAAGTATTGTTTTAAAAATAAATAGAGCATAAATATAATATACCGTATATTTGATATTTCGATATATTTAATCTATTCCTTTTCTTCCATATTTTGAACAAATAGGGCATTCTTCTTTTTTATGTCCTCTAGCAGGACAATATTCTCTACCAAAATAAATAATTTGAAGATGTAATTTATTCCATTTTTCTTCAGGAAAAATTCTTTTTAAATCTTTTTCAGTTTGTACAACATTTTTACCTGTACTCAATGCCCAACGATATGCCAAACGATGTATGTGGGTATCTACAGGAAAAGCAGGAACACCAAAAGCTTGAGACATCACAACTGAAGCTGTCTTATGCCCTACTCCAGGCAATTCTTCTAAGTCTTCAAAATTTTGAGGCACTTCTCCATTATGTTTTTCTATTAATATTTTTGATAATTCAGAAATTGCTTTTGATTTTCTAGGAGACAATCCACAAGGACGAATAATTGCTTTTATATCTTCTACTTTTTGTTGAGCCATATCATAAGGATTATTGGATAATTCAAATAATTCAGGCGTCACTTTATTCACACGTTCATCTGTACATTGAGCTGATAATAACACGGCTACTAATAATTCATAAGAACTATTATGATTTAAAGGGATAGGAGTTGTTGGATATAATTTTTCTAATATATCTATAATAGCTGCTGCTTTTTCTTTTTTTGTGATTTTTTTATTCATCTCATTATTCATTATATCAAAATTGATTCTGGGTTTGTTTAAGATGGGTTTATGAAAATAAAATAATTATACCTTATAAATAAGGTTCTATGTTTTTAATGGTTCTTACTACATCATTAGCCCTTTGATTATCCCCTATTTGAGTAAAAAACCCTTGAAAATTACGATAATATCCTATTAAAAAAGCAGCTAATTTTTTTTGATCTTCATTTTTTATCTCACTAGGATTTTCAATAAAAGAAGGCATAGATTTAAAATAATTATCAATTAAATCAATCGCTTTTTCTTTTTTTCCTGTCTGCATATATTGATTTATGTTTTTTGTGATATAATGATAATCTGAACCATAATCTGTAGTTCTAAAAATATGCCTATCTGCATTAATTGAAGTCAAAACACAAAAAACTCCAATTACCAATCCAATACTTGGAAATAATAATTTATTATATTTTTTAGTTTTTATGTAAGTTATAAATTCAATAATAGCATAAGCTGCAAAAGGAAGCATAGAAACATAAATAGGAACTCTTATTCTTGATAAATTATAAAAAAGAACCAACAATACTAAAGTAATTAAAAAAGTAATGAATATAGGAATCAATTCTTTTTTCCTATTCATTACACCTAAAATCATTCCCATTAAAGCTAAGGGAAATAATATATAAAAATTTAAAAATGTAATTTTAAGGATTGATATCTTTTCTTTATAATAATAATAATTTACATTATTAGGAATTTCAAATCCTGTAAAGGATATTCTCAATTTATCAAATAAAAAACCAATATAAGCACCAAAAGAATCAAAATAAGAAATCGATTTTTTCATTGCACCAGATACTGAATTTTTATGTTCATGCAAAATAGGATTTGTAGCAGAAACACTTAAAGCAAAACCATAATCTACTTGAAATGTAGGATTATTACTATTCGCAAAAACAAAAGGTCCTACACTTGAAACAGCTAAAGGAGATACTCCGACCGTCGCATTTCTAATAATTAGAGGACTTAAAATTAAAATACAAGCAGCAAAAGAAATTAAAACGGTTTGCATTCCTTCTTTCTTATTTTTCCATAAATAATATCCTATTAAAAATAATGAAAAAGGAAGTAATGTTGATTTTGCTAAATATGACAATCCTACTACGAGACCAAAAGTAGCCGCGGCTTTATTATCTTTTTTATCTTCTAAATTTTGAAATCGTTCTAATAATAAAATAGTAAAAAAAGAAATAAATGTAACTCTAAGAGCTAAACCTCCATAAAATAAAACAGGTCCTGTAAAAATCATTAAACCCCAAGTAAGTAAAGCTGTTTTTTGATTTAAAATTCTAGAAATATATTTATATAATAATAATTCTGTTAAAAGAATTAATAATAATTGGACTAATATCCAAGGAGCAATTCCATTGCCGAATATTTTTTTAAAAAAAGACCAACTATAAGCGTATAAAGGTTCTTGATGATAGGTTTTTCCATTCATTAAATCATCCCATAAATCTTTATCAGCTACAGATGACGTTTCAGAATAAGTCTCTTTGTATTTATTCATTAATAATTTACTCCACCCATAAAAAGGATGCAATGGGAAATCTTGTTTTAAATCTGTTTGCAAAGTATCTGTCCATGTAGCAAAAAATAACATATCAGTATCTGTAAATTCATCTTGTACAGATAAAGCAGATTGGTTCCATTGAAAAAAATAAATTCCTTTTATAAAAATAGATAAAACAATTAAAGTATAAAATATTTTATCTAGAGGCAGTTTTTTATTAGATGTTCCTTTTTGAATTGGCAACCCAGTG
>JAHDII010000108.1:9343-9710 GCA_020630895.1 Saprospiraceae bacterium | reverse complement strand
TCTTGCTAGTTTAGGTATTTGGATAGGAAGATATCAAAGATGGAATTCTTGGGATATTATTGTAAATCCTTTTCATATTATTCAAGATATTTTATATCATTTTACACATCCTATAGCTCATTTGAATACATTAGGAATTATTCCTGTAATGAGTATATTTATTTTTATTTTTTATTATTTTTTTAAATTAAATATAAGTAAAGACGAAAGCATTAAAATTTATTAAAACATGAATTTTATAATTTTAGGATTAGGAATTTTCTTTTTTATCATTATTATTATATTAGGTTCTTTACTTGATTTTTCAAGAAGTCTAAAGCATCAATATCATATTGTAAAAAATAATAACACAGGAAATAAGCTTTTT
>JAHDII010000108.1:0-9333 GCA_020630895.1 Saprospiraceae bacterium | reverse complement strand
AATTAATATTAAAATGAATTAAAAATATGGGAGCTATTTTATCAATTTTCGGATTAATGATTTTATTTTTTACGATTATTATTGTAATAGGTGCTTTATTTGATTTTTTTAGAAACTTAAAGCATGAATATAATATTATAAAAACAAACAGAAGAGGAAATAGTTTTTTTATTTTTATTAATTATACTATTGCACCGATTTTAATTTCTATTGTAGGACCTTTAGCGGGATTAATCATGACTGCTAAAGGATCACAATATGATACTTATGATGAGTTTTATAATGCTCCATTACATAAAGATCATTTATTAACCATAGTTGTTTTTTATCTTATTGCAACTCTTGCATTTTGGCTCTCAAAATTATTTAAAAATAATTTATCTCCATTATTAAAAACATTTTCATTATTAGGAATGGCACAAGGATTTATTTTATGCATTGTACTTACTATTCAACTGGGAGGATTTATGCTTTTAGGTTTTTTTCCTATACTTATAACAGCACCTTTATTATGTCCGCCTTTATTTGCAATACTTTTATTTATAGAATTAAGAAAACAATTTTATTATTACAAAGAAGAAACTAATGAAGATGCTATTTATGATAGTCTCATTTTAGAAAAAGGGCAACATTTTTTAAACCATAAAAAATTAGAAAATCCAATTATTTTTTTATTCTTGATTCCTTTTATCGCAATTCAGCAAAGCATATTAATTCTTTTTGGGCAACAAACGGATTCTTTTATAAAAGCATTTACAGAAACAGCAACTTACACTTTTTCACAATATTCACCTCCTGCTAATCCAGGAACAGGTCATTATCTTTGTACTATTGCTGCGAGAGGACATCGCGAATTAGTACGTCCTATTAGAATGGGATGGAGAGATAATAAAAAAATTTATATCAATCGACAATTAATGATTGCTAATGCTTTTGAAGAATGGCTAGAAGAAAATAGTCCTTCCTTTCATTATTATCTAAGACAATTTTATAATAAAATTGGTATACCTTTAAATAATTTTGTAAAAAACAAATGGATATCTAATATCATTTTTATTATTATGAAACCTCTTGAATGGTTTTTCCTTTTTTGGCTTTATTTAGTCGATAAAAAACCCGAAAATAGAATTCAAAGACAATATTTATTAAAAAAATAACTATTTAAACTATTAAATTTTTAGTTTTGTTATATCATCAAATGAAATCAATTTGTTATGACAAAACAAATATTAGCAACTATTATCACTTTAGTAGTCGCCTTGCTTATTTTAGGGCTTAGTTATAATATATTTAAAAGTGTTTCTGGTGTTCCTTCTTCCCCTAATCAAGAAGATACAATTTCTTCTTCAAATAAAGATAGCATCAATAATAATAAAATTGTTTTAGCTCCTAGAGAAGTACAACAATTCATTATTCAAAATAAAAATATTCCTTCTGGTTTTTCAGTACAAGGAAGATTAAGAGCTTACGATAAAACAGATATTATTTCTGAAGTTCCTGGAATCATGAAAACACTTCAAAAAAGATTTAAAATTGGAACAAGATATGAAAAAGGAGAAGTGATGATAGAAATAGATCATACAGAACCTCGTCTTAATCTTTTAGCATTAAAATCACAACTTCAAACAGCGATTACACAAATGATGCCTGATATGAAAATTGATATGCCTGATAGCTATCTTCAATGGAAAAAATATCTCGATGATTTTAATGTGAATAATGGAATTAGAAGTTTTCCGAATCCTTTATCTGAAAGAGAATCTTATTATATTTCTACAAGAGGTTTACAAAGTCAATTTTATAATATAAAAAGTGCAGAAGTTAGACTTGAAAAATATATTATTAAAGCTCCTTTTTCAGGAGTACTTACGATTTCAAATATCAATGAAGGAGGATTTGTTAGAGCAGGAACACCTCTAGGAAATTTAATGAATACTTCTGTTTATGAAATGGAAGCAGCAATTGCAGTAAGTGATTTAAAAAATATCAAAAAAGGAAGTCATGTAAAAGTAGTTTCTGATGATAGTGGAAAATCTTGGACAGGAAAAGTTAAAAGAATCAGCGATATTATTGATGCTACAACTCAAACAGCAACGGTATATATAGGCGTAAGTGGAAAAGATTTAAAAGAAGGACAATATTTAAGAGCTATTATTAATACTTCTACTACAAATATTGCTACAAAAATTCCTAGAAATTTATTAATTGATCAAAATAAAGTTTATACTATACATCAAAATAAATTAATATTAAAAAATATACAAGTAATAAAAGTAGAGGGGGATCATATTATTATTAAAGGTTTAGAAAATGGTGAAAGCATTTTAGCAGAACCTTTTGTTGGAGCCACCGAAGGAATGGACGTTACTATTATTCAATAATTTCATTTTTATAAAATACAATCATGAAAAATATTATTCAATATTTTATAAAATATCCTATAGCAGGTAATCTTTTAATGTTTACGCTTTTAGTAGGTGGAATTTTTGGAGCCTCTCTAATGAAATCTACTTTTTTTCCTGATACTCCTGATAAAATTATTCAAATACAAACGATTTATCCAGGGGCATCTCCTGAAGAAATTGAGGAAGGAATTGTATTAAAAATAGAAGAAAAATTAAAAGGACAAGAAGGGATTGAAAAAATAACTTCTAACTCTCAAGAAAATTCAGGCTCCGTTACGATTACCGTTTTAAAAGGTTATGATGCTAATGAAGTCATTCAAGATATTAGAAATGCTGTAGATGCGATTAATTCTTTTCCAGCAGGAATGGAGCCCCCTACAGTTTTTGTAGCTCAATCTACTGATTTTGCTATTGCTTTTGCCATTAGTGGAAATGTAGATTTAAAAACATTAAAAAAAGAAGCTCGAAAAATTGAAGATGAATTAAGAAGTACCGCAGGTGTTTCTAATATTATTATTGGTGGTTTTCCTGATGAAGAAATAGAAATTGCATTTCAAGAAAATGCCCTTATCAAATATCAAATGACTTTTGCTGAGGCTGCTGCTGCTGTTAGAAATTCTAATATTATTACTACAGGAGGAACCATAAAAGGAAATAAAGAAGAACTTTTAATTCGTGCAGAAAATAAAAAATATACTGCGAAAGAATTAGAAAATATTATTGTCAGAACATCAGCTAATGGAAGTAATATTCGATTAATTGATGTGGCAACAATTAAGGATAAATGGTCAGATAATCCTAATAGAGAATATATTGATGGAAATAAAGCAGTTGTGATTAATGTGTTCCATACGAAAGCAGAAGATGTTTTGACTATTTGTGCTAATGTAAAAAAATATTTTGAATCTTATAATGAAAATGAAGCCACTAAAATCAAAGCCACTTTATTAAGAGATAGCTCTATTGCATTAAATCAACGTTTAGGTTTATTAATTAATAATGGTTTAATTGGTTTTTTAATTGTACTCCTTTTATTAGCCATGTTTTTAAATTGGCGATTAGCATTTTGGGTAGCGATTGCTATTCCTATTTCTTTTGCAGGTATGTTTATTTTTGCTCCAATCGTTGGACAAACTATTAATATTATTTCTCTTTTTGGAATGATACTCGTGATTGGAATTTTAGTAGATGATGGAATTGTTATTGCAGAAAATATTTATCAATTTTCTGAAAAAGGAATGAACAAAACCGAAGCAGCCATAAAAGGAACTATGAGTGTTTTACCTGCTGTTTCTGCTGCAATTATTACCACTATTATTGCTTTTAGTTCTTTCTTTTTTTTAGAAGGAAGAGTAGGAGAATTTTTTCAATCGATGGCGGCTATTGTAATTTTATCTCTTATTTTTTCTTTGGTTGAAGGAGCATTAATTTTACCTGCTCACGTGGCTCATTCTAAAGCTCTAGCTGAAGGGCATAAAAAAAATAAAATATCTCAATGGTTAGATAATTTTATGATTTGGTGTAGAGATAAATTATATGCTCCTATATTAAAATTATCAACATTAAATATTATTACTGCTATATCTACTCTTCTTATTTTAATTTCTTTTTTATTACTTGCTATTGCAGCAATGAGGGGAGGTTGGGTAAAAGGAACATTTTTTCCTCAAATTCCTTTCGACTCTATTTCTGCTACTTTAAAAATGCCCGCAGGTACAACAGAAAATATTACAGATAAACACTTATCAACGATAGAAGTAGCTGCATGGCAAGTGAATGAAGAATTATCTAAAGAATTATACAATGGTGCTTATGATTTAATTATTTCTGTTCAAAAAACAATTGGTCCAACGTCTTATGAAGGTAAATTAACCATTAACTTAGTTGATGCAGAAAGACGAGGAACAAAAATTACAGAAAGAGAAATTTCTAATAAAATAAAAACGCTTGTAGGAAAAATTCCTAATGCTGAAACTTTTTCTATGCAAAATGTTTCTGTCTTTGGTTCTCCTGTTGATGTTTCTCTTTTAGGAGCGAATAAAAATGAATTAAATAATGCAGTTGAAGAATTAAAAGAAAAAATAAATCAAGATCCTGAATTAAAAGATGCACAAGATGATAATCAATTAGGATTGAGAGAAGTGAATATTGAATTGAATGAAAAAGCTCAATTTTTAGGACTTAATATTAATGAAGTAGTCGGACAAGTTCGACAAGGTTTTTTTGGTAATGAAGTACAACGACTACAACGTGGAAGAGATGAAGTAAAAGTTTGGGTTCGTTATGAAAATAATGACCGTTCTAATTTAGCTAAATTAGAAAATATGAGAGTTCGCTTTTTAAATGGTAAAGAATATCAATTATCCGAAATTGCCAATTTTAATATAGAACGTGGTGTAGTAAATATTAAACATTTAGATGGTAAAAGAGTGATTAATGTAAAAGCAGATATTACTAACGATAATGTAAGTGCTACAGAAGTAAATGATAGAGTAAATAATGAATTTTTACCTGAAATTTTAAAAAAATATCCTAGTGTTTCTATTGATTTTGGTGGACAAAAAGAAGAACAATTAAAAATGCAAAAATCAATATCTAGCGTAATGCCTATTATTTTCTTTTTAATGTTTTTATGCATTGCTGTTGTTTTTCGTTCAGTAAGTCAATCTAGTATTGTATTTTTATTAATTCCCTTTTGTTTTATTGGCGTAGTTGCAGGACATTATATTATGGGAAAACCCATTAGTATTTTATCGGGTTTAGGTATTATCGCACTTGTAGGAATTTTAGTAAATGATGCTTTAGTTTTTGTAGCAAAATATAATGAATTAATTCAAGAAGGTGTTTCACCAACATCTGCCGTTAATGAAGCAGGAAAAAGTAGATTTAGACCTATTATTCTAACTTCAATTACTACTATTGCTGGTTTACTTCCTCTTTTATTTGAAAAAAGTACCCAAGCTCAATTTTTAATTCCTATGGGTATTTCTGTTGCTTTTGGATTAATGGTCATTACCATTATTATTTTATTATTACTACCTGCATTATTAATTATTTCAAACAGAATAAAATGGTTTATGGTTTGGGGATTATCTTATGTCTTAGAAAAAACAGAACCTTCTTATATTAGTGTAGAACCACATTATCAAGGAAAAAGACATTGGATCATTTCTGTATTTTCTGCATTAATTGGAATAACTATTTTATTACTCATTTATAATATAAAATTTGGGGCATAACTTCATAATAAATAAAAGATGAAAAAAATAACACTATTTATATTTTTACAATTTTTATTTCTTTCGATATTTTCTCAAACAGAAATTACACTTTCTGAAGCTATTAAAATAGGATTAGAAAATAATTATCAAATTAAAATTGCTGAAAAAAGAAAAGAAATTGCAAGTAATAATAATACATTAAAAAATACAGGAAGATACCCTGTTGTAGATTTTAATATTAATAATAATAATTCTTTTTCAAACTCTAACAATCCCGCTAGTTTTATTCCTAAAAATAATATTATTACCAGCGGAATTACGCCAAGTATTGATGGACGTTGGACTATTTTTGATGGCTTTAAATTTAAAATGAATAAAAGTCGTTTTGAACAATTAGAAATACAAAGTGATGCTCAAATTGCTATTGCTATAGAAAATAATATCCAAGCCATTATGCAGGCTTATTATAATGCACAAATCCAAAAAGAACAATTAAAAGTTATTCAGGAAATTTTACAATTATCAAAAGATAAAATAGAATATCAAGAAATAAAAAAAGAATTTGCCCAAGCAGGAAATTTTGATGTACTACAAAGTCAAAATGCTTTTTTAAATGATTCTACCACTTTATTAATTCAACAAAACACCTATCAAACAGCTTTATTAAATTTAAAATTAGCCATGGGAATTCAAACAGATGATATTTTATATCAACCTGCTGATGAATTAAATTTTGAAGAAAATAAATATCAATATAAAGACCTAGAAGAAAAATTATTTTCTTCTAATAATAATTTAAAACAATTATTTATTGCTCAGCAAATCAATAAAATTAATACCGATTTACAAAAAGCAAATTTATATCCTACTATCAGTTTAGGTTCTGGAATTTCTTTTAATGAAGGCTATGCTTGGCAATCGGGAATTAATCCTTTTAATCAAGAAAGTATAGGAGGTAATTTTAGTAATAATTTGAATTATTATTTAAATGTTTCTGCAACGTATAATATTTTTGATGCAGGACAAAGAAAAAGAAATATTGAAAATGCAAATATAGAAGAAGAAATTGCTCAACTCAATATAGATGATCTCAAACAAAGTTTATCCTCTCGTTTAAAAATCATTTTAAATAATTATAATAATCAATTACAATTAATTTCTTTAACGGAACAACTCATTGAAAATTCAAAACAAAATTTAGACATTGCTAATGAACGATATAAAGGAAGTTTAATTTCTTCTTTTGATTATAGAAATGTTCAACTCGCATATATTAATGCTTCCCAAACTCGTTTAAATGCTATTTTTAATTTAAAAAATACAGAAATAGAATTAATAAAAATAATAGGAGGTCTCATTCAACAATAATACAAGTCAAAAACAAAGAAAATTAAAAAAGGTCAACCTTATTCTCTTTAGTGAAAAAGAGCAGAAAATTAAACAATATTTCTTTAATTCATTTTTGTAATAAAATATTATATCCAATAACTCTTGTTAAATGATTTCACAAAATATGAGTATTTTGCAAAATCATCATATATTTACAATAATTGTTAATACAATAGATGTTATTACGAAAAGTTTTTTATGAGAGACAACTTAGAGATTTTGGAAATAGACGCGGCATTTTTCGAAAGCGTAGCCATAGCTACGGTTGAGGGAAATAACAAAGTATATTTTCAAAAGATCAAGTTGGCTATAATCAATTTTTCGCAATAACATCTAATAGTTTTATTTATTTCTATAACAAAATATTTAGGCTAACGATTTAAAGAATGGCAACAATAAAAACTACACATAAAATTATATCTTATCCCATTGCTATATTACTCATTTGTATTACAGCATCTATCGTTATTCAACCCTTTGGTTCTATATTTAGGTACTTCACAAATCATGGTGTAGAAACCATGTTTGCCATGTTAGGAATCGCACTTGTTTTTATGTTTCTCAAATGGCATCAACTCATGTTTACCACTTTTACATGTGTAGGTATTCTTTGTCTTTTTTTTAAAACGAGTATCAATCCTTCTCCTACGTATGCTGCTCCTACTCCAGCAGGGAAAATTGAAATTTTACACCTTAATATTGATAATTACGATTGGAAATCTTATGAAGAATTATCTGATTTATTATTACAATCAGGTGCTGATTTTATTTCTATTCAAGAATTAACTCCTGATTGGGATCATTTTTTACAACAACAATTACAAGATTCTTTTCCTTACAATAGTTCTATTGCTAGTATTGGATTTAATGGTTTAGCGATATATTCTAAAATTCCAATTCAAGATATAGAAACTTTTTATTATAAAGATATTCCTAATATTACAGGTTTATTAAAGGCTAAAGAATTAGGAAAAAAAGCTATTCGGTTTATTTCAACCTATACCAACCCTCCTTATGATTCTGAAAAATTTTATACAGAATTAAAAGAACATTTTACGACGATCATCAAAAAAATAAAAAATACTTCTGAAGCAAAATTAGCACTAGGAACTTATAATATAGTGCCTTGGTCTTCTGAAATGAAATATTTCACCAATGCACTTGGATTATATAATAGCAAACGTTCTACTAGCCCTTTCAGCGATGGAGATTATGAACATATTTTTCATTCTTCTAGCCTAGAATGTACCAGATTTAATGAAATATTTTCTGTTGATGGTTCTAAAGTAGGAATGACAGTTAGAATGCAATTTAAAAGTCGTACTTATGGTCCGCAACCGACTCAATAGTTTTAAATACGCTTTTCAAGGTATTAAAGATTTATTTGTACATACTCCTAATGCTCGTATTCATTTATGTATGGCAATAGCAGTAATTATTTGTGGTTTTATTTTTCATATATCCATAACAGAATGGTGCTTTTGTATTGTATCCATTACTGCTGTACTTGCTGCAGAAGGATTCAATTCTTCAATAGAATATTTAACAGATTTAGTTTCTCCCAATTATCATGAACTCGCAAAAAAAACAAAAGATGTAGCAGCAGGAGCCGTATTAATCACATCAATAGGGGCTGCAATCGTAGGAACAATTATTTTTTTACCTAAAGGATGGAATGTATTATTAAATTTATTGAATTTATAATATCTAAAAATCTCAAAAAATGTTTATATTTATCTATAATTCAAGTTGTATAAAACACAACTAAGCCAATAGTTTGAAATTCATAGTCCATAAAATTGTTTAAACTAATACCTGTGGTCTATTGACTGAAAACTGTGGACTTTGTTATATAATTCAAGTCAAATATGAATGAATAGAATTCAAGTAACAGTTGATGATGTAGTCCCTGGTGACTCCGATGATGCCTTTGATATCATGCTTCGTTTTGATTTATTTCATCAATGGTGGCCTAAATCTTTGCCTATCCAATGTATTCAACAAAATGATCGATTTATAGGAAATAAAGCAATCATTACACCTTATCCTTTTACCCATGTAGGTTGGGAATTACATTCTTATGATCCAGGTAGAGAAATTATTATTCATTATTATAAAGGAATGCACACAGGTATCGGTATTTGGACTTTTGCCGAAGCAGATAATAATCAAGCTCATATTTCTTTTGATATTGATATTCTTCCTAAAAATAAATTGTATGCTTGGATTTATAAATTATTTAATGTTGAAAAATCTCATGTTCAACATGTAAAAATGATCATTCATGCTTTAGCAGAACAAATCAAAAAACTTCAAAC
>JAHDII010000107.1 GCA_020630895.1 Saprospiraceae bacterium | reverse complement strand
CATTTCACAATATAGCCATCTAGAACAGGCTGTCTTGTATAAGGTAAAATGGTTCTAAATCCAACATCATTTTTGACTTCATTATCTTTTATAGAATCTCTATTATAGAGAGTAGGATTTTCCCACGTTCCTCCTTTTACTACTCTTGAATAATTATTAGGATTATGAGAATATCTCCCAATATGATATGTTTTTTTGCTTTCGTTTTCACTTATGAAACGAAAATTTTTCATTCTTCCCATGCTATCTTTTTCGACATATTCCCCTATTTCATCAACAATGTGCGGTTGGTTTACATCAAAATTAGATACTCCCTCATATTCTTCCATTTCATCAGAGATATGTGGTTGCCCAATATTATAACCCGAAAGCCCCATAGTTTTTAGCCAATCTGTTGCTTCATTTTTTTGTTCTTGATAAAAATCAACAACTCTTTCTTTCACTCCTCCGTCCATTGCTATTAAACCATAAGATTGAGGATCATAATCTTGAATCCAAGGAAAAGAAGGTTTCTTATTTTTTTCACGATAATTAGCAGGTTCATGTTTGCTGGGATCTACTTTATAGGTTCTCATTAAAGTATTAAAATAAGACTCTCTGTTATAATATCCATAATATGAATTATCTCCATAATAACGTCCAAAAGGAAGTGTATAATAATCTTCTCCATAAGGATAATCGAGTCTTTCTCTATTTTTATTTGTAGCAAAAGGGAGGGCTTCTTTCTGAAATTTTTCCTGTGCAGCATATTCCCATTCTGCTTCAGTAGGAAGTCTAAACCCTGTGAATAAAACTCCATCTCTAACTTCAATCCTACGTTCTCCATAAGACCAAGTCATATCTGTAAAATTTTTTCTTACACTTCCTTCATACTGTCCTAATATATATGCTTCTGTATTAAAGTTATCTTCATCTTTCTGCTCTATGTTTAAATTTATTATTTTACTTTTAACCAAAATAGCTTCATTCAATCGATCTGTTTTCCAAGCTAGATAACTTTCAATTTGTGGTAGAGTTAAACCCACTACAGGATAATAAGCAAAGGCAGGGTGACTCATATAAGCTCTTTGATAGGGGTCATTAAAATAAGTCGCATCTTCAAGAGGTAGATTCTTAGGTATTGCATCTAAATATATTTCTGGATAAGATGCTGAAAAAACGGCATTTAACCAAGATAGATATATCATATAATTGATATTAGGTTCTTCAGTCATACTCATATAAAAGGATTTCATATTTTCATCTCCTTGAATAAAAACCATGTCTGGAGGTGCTGTTTGTCCTTGTAACTGCTTGTTCTTTTTTTGAGTTGATCCATAATATTTTTTGGCAGTAGAACAACCGATTATAAATAATATTACAGCAAAAAGGCTCATTGTTTTTTTGTTGAACATAAGGCTAAATTTATATTGATAACATTTTAAAAATTAATTTTTGAATTTTTTCTCCTGCTATTTTAGCAACTTCTACGACTTCTTCAATGGTAGTAGCTACTCCATCTTTAAAAGGATTATTCGTACATACTGAAATACACAGAACTTGTAATTCACATTGTGCTGCTACAATTACTTCTGGTACAGTGGACATTCCTACTACATCTCCTCCAATTTTATTGAGATATTCATATTCTGCTTTAGTTTCTAAACTTGGTCCTTGTAATCCTACATAAACTCCTTGATGAAAAGGAATATTCAAATCTGATGCTATGGTTTGAGCTTTTTGCAATAAATGAATATCATATACCTTATCCATTGAAGGAAAACGCAAACCCAAACGAGGATCATTGATTCCTCTAAGTGGATTATCTGGAAATAAATTGATATGATCTTTTATAAAGACAATATCTCCTGCATTGATATTTTTTTGAAGAGCTCCAGAGGCATTAGTTATTATTATTTGTTGAATTCCAATTGCCTTTACAACTCGAACAGGAAATGTAATTTCTTGCATCTCATATCCTTCATAATAATGAAACCTTCCTTTTAAAATTACTACAAAATGATTTCCCATTTTTCCAAAAACCATTTCTCCTTGATGTCCTTCAACTGATGGCTCAGGGAAATGAGGAATATCTTTATATAATATTTTTTTTTGTACTTGAATATGGCTTCCTATATCACCTAAACCTGTTCCTGCAATCATTGCAATTTGAGGAAGTTGCTGAATATATTTTTGAATATATTTTTGAGCTTCTACTACTTTATCATATAAAGTCATTTCGAAAATATTTGGATTTTTATATTCTCAAATATAACATTATTATCATCTAATTTCATTTTTATATTTTATTCTAAAATGGATTTTTTTATGATTATTAAAATTGTTTTAGTAAAAATGAAGTTCATTGAGTAAATTTTTAAATCATAAAAGAATAGAATTTATTTTAAAAATTTACCTTTACCAACGTTTTGCTTTTAAGAACGTTTATTAAGCAGTTATTTGGATACTTTTTAAATGTTCTTTATCCCATTGAAAATTAATTAATAAAATATTTATGTTAAACAAAATTTTAAAATTTTTATTTATTCTTTTATTTCACGTTACTTTATTTTTCTCTGTTAATGGGCAAGATATTTCTTATGGAATAAAAGCAGGATTAAATTTTTCTTCTATAAAAGGAGCCTTAGAAACCGATTCTAATAATTCATCTTTAGAATCATTAGGTTATGTTACAGGATTTCATGCTGGAGTCATTTTTATGATTCCTATTGTTGATAATAAATTTGGAGTTAGCCCTGAACTTCTTTTTGTTCAAAGGGGAGGAAGGTATAAATATGAAGGTGCGGGATCTTTATCTTTAAATACAACAAATGGAAGTATTGCTCCTTTAGGCACAAGAAAAGAAGCTATTTCTATTGTTAATTCTTATATTGATATTCCAGTAATGCTTTATTACAAACCTGTAGAGCGACTTAAATTAGCTCTAGGAGTTGATTTAGGTTTTTTAATTGCTTCTACAGGAAATGGTGAAATTCAATTTACTTGGGCAGATTTAGTCAATCAAAATCAAACAGCTACTATTGAATTAGATTATAATTATAATCGTGATGATATAGGAGAAGTTAAAAGTACTGAAACAACTTCTTTTGTTATTGATGCAGGTTCAAATTCTGTTGAATATCCCAATGTTATAGGGGCTTATTATTTGAATGATACTGATGAAGGAAAATATTTTAGTGTTTTTGATTTAGGATTAGACGCTGATGTTGTTTTTTCTTTAACTAAAGGAATTGCTTTAGGTTTTCGTACAACTTATGGTTTATTAGATATTACTAATAATAAGTATGATTATTCTAAACAGGATCCTTCTATTTTAAGAGCAGATAAAGATCATAATTTATCTTTTCTAGTATCTTTAGGATTTAATTTTTAATTTATAAATATAAATTTACCATGAAAAAATTACATGTATTTACTACATTATTATTTACATTTTTAGCCTTAAATATTTCATTTGCACAAGATGATACTTCTGATGAAGCTAGAAAAAAGTCGGGTGTATATGTTAGAGCAAACTTAGGTTATGGTTTTGCAACAACAGGAGAAGTTCAAGGAGCTATAAGAGATGAATCTTCAGCTATTGGTGTTTATGGAACCAATGAACCAGGACTTTATACAGGTATCGGAATAGGTTATATGTTTAATGATTATTTTGGTTTAGATTTAGGTATTTCTTATACACTTGGAAAAGCTAAAGTACAAGATGTTTATTATGAAGAATTACCTGCTGGATTTCAATTTGGGGGTACTGATTTTACCTTATTAAATGCTTTTATTTTTCAAGAAAGAACATTTACAGGTAAACAAATTAGATTGATTCCTTCTTTAGTAGTAAGAGGAGGTTCAGGAAAAGTTGTTCCTTATGCTCGTTTTGGTTTAATGATTCCTATTGCAGGAAAAACATATACTGATGTAAAAGCAGATATTACTTCTACTGAAATTTCTCTTCCTTTTCCTATTCCTGGAGTACCTGATTTGTCGGGTGTTTCTTTAGCAGGAGATGTTACAGCACAAGCGGAAACGGAAGGACAATTTTCATTAGGATGGAATGCTTCTTTAGGATTAGATGTAAAAATAAATGATTTAATTTCTGTTTTTGGTGAATTAGATATGGTAAGCCTTACTATCAAATCTAAAAAAACAACTATAACAGAATATACAGGAAATTATTATTTAGCAAATAGTCCTATTTCTTTAGAAGATTTATTATCTACTGTGGGTTTATTGGGCATTAATATTGATTTAGCAGATTTCGGTTTATACTCTGATATTAGTGAAATGCCTTTATCTGAAAAAGAAATCAATTATGTAGATGAATTGAATAGTTCTACTAATAATCCTCAATACAATTCTAATTTTGATGAAAATGCCGCTTTAGATGATTTAGCTCTTAGACAAAGTTATTCTTCTATTGGATTAAATATTGGTATTCGTTTTAATTTTTAATTGAAACCAACATTCATACAAATAAATTTCCCTTTTTGAAATATTTCAAAAAGGGAAATTTATTTAAATTGCATTTTTTATAGAAAAATAAATATGCCTTTAATTTTAAATATAGAAACTTCTACTCAAATTTGCTCCATTACATTAAGTAAAGGAAATCAAGTATTAAGTTGTATCGAATCTTTTGAAAATAATTCTCATGCTTCTAATATTTCTATTTTTATAGAAAAAGTATTTTTAGAAAGTTCTTATCAACTTACCGATTTAGATGCAGTTGCAGTAAGTACAGGACCAGGCTCTTATACTGGTTTAAGAATAGGATATTCTACTGCTAAAGGTATTTGTTATAGTCTTAATATTCCTTTAATAGAAGTGGATACTTTAGCATCTATTGCTAGAGCAGCTATAAAACTTAAGTCTATAGATGCTTTATATTGTCCCATGATAGATGCTAGACGAATGGAAGTTTATACTGCTATTTATGATATTGATGTAAAAGAAATATTACAAAAACAAGCTTATATTTTACAACAAGACTCTTTTGGTAAGTTTTTTGATACTCATAATATAGTTTTTTGTGGTAATGGTTCAAGTAAAGTACCTCAAATGATTGATCATCCCAAAGCTATTATTTGTGATGATATTCTTTGTTCTTCAAAACATCTTGTCCCTCTAGCTATAAAAGCTTATGAAGAACAAAATTTTTCTGATATAGCCTATTCAACGCCTTTCTACTTAAAATCACCAAATATTACAAAGTCTAAAAAAAGATTATAATTTTTTTAAAAATTATCATATAATTGTATTTAATAAAGAATAGATTTAAAAAGACTTAGAAATCATTGTATTTTAATTAGTTTTTTTTCATATATTGAAACATAAACATATTTATTGGCATAAATCTTGTTAAAATATAGCAATATACGCTAAACGATTTTTTAACTAAACGCTAAATGTTATACTAATGATGAGAAAACAAAAGAATGAAACCGTAATTCTCGATCAAGGTAATCGATCTATTGAATTAGATTATTCTGAATTACGAAGAGCTGTTCTTGTATTAAGAGCTGTTAATCACAAATTAAGGCAATCTATTATAGATTTATTAGAAGAGCATCAAAAGATGACGGTTACAGAAATTTATATCAAATTAAGATTAGAACAATCTGTAGCATCTCAACATCTTGCTATTTTACGTAAAGCTGGAGTTGTAGATACAGATCGCAGCGGGAAGTTTATTCACTATGGTTTGAATAAAGCTCGCCTTGCTCAAATTTCTAGATTAATTGAAGAGTTAGCACAGTAATTAAGCTATAAACCTTTAAGAAAATGTAAAAAAATGCCGATCCGCGTAAGGATTCGGCATTTTTTTTACTTTGAATTTGAAGAATTTACATAAATATCTTAAAATTGTGTATCATGCTGTGATAAACTGTGACTAAACAATTTTTTTTATGGGAAATTCAAAACATAACATTAACAATGATCAACTCAAACTCTCTTCAGAAAGGCTTAGAGCATTGTGCCATCCTCTAAGGATGAAAATATTAAAATTTATTGATGAGAATGAGAATATCAATGTCAATAAAATATATAATACTCTTAAATTAGAACAATCTATTACCTCCCAACATCTTAGGATTTTGCGTAATGCAGGAATCGTTTCTACTAAAAGAGAAGGGAAATTTATTTACTATCAAATCGAATATGACAAAGTAAAAAGTATTCGGTTTTATGTTCGTAAATTTTTAGAGGAAGAAACTCAAGAAAAAGAGAATGCCTAAGTCTTATTCATTTTTTCAGAAATATGTATGAAAAAATAAAATGTTATTCCCTTTATTTGGAAAAATACTTGAAGAAAAAAAAGATTATTGTTCTATTCATCTAGGTATAGATAATTCTACATTAGACTACGAACAGACAGGTAATCTAAATTATTTAAATGATTATATTTTTTCAGAAATAGAAAAAAATCGAGTTTCTTTTGGAATTGGTGGTTATTTAGAGAAAAGAAATATTTATCAAAAAGGAGAACATTTTTCTAGTCATAGAAATATTCATTTAGCAATAGATATTTGGGGCGCTGTTGATACTCCTATTTATATGCCTTTAGATGCTACTATACATAGTTTTAAGTATAATGATTTAGCTTATGATTATGGTGCAACAATTATTGCGAAACATCAAGAAAATGGAGAAACATTTTATACTTTATATGGACATTTGTCGCTCAATTCTTTACAAAATCTAGAACAAGGTAAAAAAGTAAAAGCAGGTACTTGTTTTGCTTCTATAGGCAATTGGCAAGAAAATGGAGGATGGCCTCCTCATCTTCATTTTCAAAAAATATATGATTTACAAAATATGGAAGGAGATTATATTGGTGTTTGTGAAGAAAAGGATATTGATTTTTATCAAAAAAATTGTCCCAATCCTATATCATTAATAGGAATACAAGAAGCATAAATTTATTTGGTTAAAGTTAAAATATCTTCTAAAAAATTTCTGTGATTTACTAATCTAGGAATTTTATTTTGACCTCCATATTTTCCTTTTTCTTTAAGCCATTTATGAAATGTTCCTTCAGGAAGGACTTGAATTTTTAAGCGAGATAATGCTAAATTTTTATAGCGTTTAGCTTCATAATCAGAATTTAATTGTTGTAAATTTTGATCTAGTAATTCATTAAAAGATTCAAGATTTGTAGGATGTTTTTCAAATTCAATGAGCCATTCATGACCTCCTTTATTTTCTCCCTTGATATAAATTGGAGCGACTGTATATTCTCTAACAATTGCTCCAGTTGTAGCACAAGTTAAAGCTAAAGCTTTATCTGTATTTTCAACAATAACTTCTTCTCCAAAAGCATTAATAAAATGTTTTGTTCTTCCTGTAATTTTAAGTGTAAAAGGATATTTTGATGTAAATTTTACAGTATCACCAGGCGAATATCTCCATAAGCCTGAATTGGTTGAAATAACTATTGCATAATTTTTGCCCACTTCAACATCTTCTAAAGGAATAGCTTTTGGATTTTCTTTCTCCCATTCTGATGAAGGAATAAATTCATAAAAAACACCATTATCTAAAAGCAATAACATGTCTTCCTTATCTTTTTCTAATTGTACTGAAAAATATCCTTCTGAAGCATTATATATTTCTAAAAACTGAACTTTTTCGGAGGGTAAAAATTGTTGAAACTGTTCTTTATATGGAGTAAAACTGACTCCTCCATGAATATATAATTCTAATTGAGGCCAAACTTCTAAAATATTTTTTTTGCCTGTAATTTCAAGAATTTTTCTAAACAAAACAATCGTCCAAGTAGGAACACCTCCTAGATTTGTAATATTTTCTTTAGAAGTAATTTGAGCCATTCGTTCTATTTTAGATTCCCACTCCGACATTAAAGCGGTTTTCATATCAGGAGAATAAAAATATTTGGCTATAGAAGGCATATGATTCAACATGAGTGCTGAAACATCTCCTGTTTTAGTTTGGGGGTAAGGAGGAAAATGTTGCCATGCTCCTCCCATTACAATTCCTTTTCCTTGAAAAATATTGGCTTTAGAATGATTGGCATAATAAATAGATAAGGTATCTGTACAACCTTTCATTAAACACTGTTTATGATGTTGCCATGATACAGGTATAAATTTACTTTTTTCTGATGTAGTTCCTGATGATTTTGAAAACCATTCTATTTTTCCATTCCACAAAATATCTTTTTCACCATTCATCATTTTATGAATGTATGGTTGCAAAGTTTCATAATTTTGAATTGGAACTTTTTGAATAAAATCAGAATATGTTTTTATAGAAGAATAATGATGTTTTTGTCCCCATTCAGTATATTTTCCTTTTTGAATTAATTGGTGCAACCACTTTCGCTGAACTTCCTCTGGATGTTGCATATAATGCTCTATCCGTTTCATTCTTGAACGCAAATAATAGCTTAATATGGAATTGACAAAAGACATATTATATATGAAATTGTTTCAAAATGGTTGAATATGTTGCAATAAAAATTTATCTCAAAGAATTTTATTTTATGACTTTTTTCGTTTTTCTTAGCCCTTTTCCTAGATGAAAAGAACCAAAAATCACAACTGTATTCAATTTTTAAAGTGAAAAAAGTTTGAAAATTCTGAATGAAATAAAACTCGCTTTTTTCTTTTACTTTTCATATTTTACTTAAAAAATTATTTTAAGACACTTCCTTTTTTATCTTTTTATACGCTCAAATAATATTTCATTTTAAACGAATTTTCTGCTCCTTTTTCACTAAATTGAATAAGGTCGATCCTTATTTTATTTTTATAGGATACTCAATCTCCCTAATATAAAATGAACCACTTCAATAACTTTAAAATGCTGCTGTAAATTGTTTTAAGAATCTAATATCATTTTCAAATAATAAACGAATATCATTAATACGATATTTAAGCATAGCAATTCTTTCTACTCCCATTCCAAAAGCAAAACCTGTATATTTTTGGGAATCAATACCACAATTATCAAGTACTGCTGGATCGACCATACCACAACCACCAATTTCTACCCAAGTTGTATATTTACATACATTACAGCCTTCTCCTTCGCAAATAAAACAAGAAATATCTATTTCAGCACTAGGTTCTGTAAAAGGGAAAAAAGATGGGCGAAGTCTAATTTTGGTTTGATGTCCAAAAATTTCTTTCGCAAAATATTCTATTGTTTGTTTAAGATCAGCAAAAGAAACATTCTCATCAATATAGAGCCCTTCTACTTGATGAAATTGGCAATGAGCTCTTGCTGAGATGGTTTCGTTCCTATATACTCTTCCTGGAAAAATAGATCGAATAGGTGGTTTTTGTTGCATCATTGTACGAACTTGAACAGAAGAAGTATGTGTACGAAGTAAATGTTCAGGATCGTTCAATAAATAATAGGTATCTTGCATATCTCTTGCAGGATGATCTTCTGGAGTATTGAGTGCTGTAAAATTATGCCAATCATCTTCTATTTCTCTACCTTCGGCAACTGTAAAACCAATTCTACTACACGTTTCTACAATTTTGTTCATTATAATTGAAACAGGATGTCTTGTTCCTATTTCTAAAGGTTCAGCAGATGCTGTAAGATCTAAAGAATGAAGTTCTGTATTTTCTTGAGTGTCTTCTAATTGCTCTTGTAAAGATTGAAATTTTGCTTCTGCGGTTTGTTTTACGCTATTTACAAGTTGCCCAAATTCTTTTTTTCTATCATTAGCTATATTTCTAATTTCGCCAAAAAGAGATTTTAGAATATTTTTACTTCCTAAATATTTAATTCTAAATGCTTCAATCTCTTCTAGAGATTTAGGACTTGCTGTTTTTATTTCAACAAGAAGATGATTTACTTTATCAAATATTTCTTGTGCCATTCTTTTAAAAAATTATTATTATGAATTTAT
>JAHDII010000106.1:9536-9911 GCA_020630895.1 Saprospiraceae bacterium | reverse complement strand
AAACAGAAGTTGGTACGTATTATGATACTTTACAGACATGGGAAGGTTGTGATTCAGTGTTAATTTCAGATTTAGAAATTTTAGATTATTATCAAGTTGATATTCCAATTCAAATCTGTGAAGGAGAGTCTTATTTAGCAGGAGGGGTTTTACAAACAGAAACAGGAATTTATTATGATACACTAACAACTTTAGGGGGTTGTGACTCCATAATAGTAACAGATTTATTGGTTATAGATGAGTATATCATGAATGATACAATAGAAATTTGTGATGGAGAAAGTTATTTCATAGGAGGGGGAGATCAAATTGTGTCAGGAAGTTATACAGATAGTTATATTTCACAAGGGGGTTGTGATTCAATAGTGATTACAG
>JAHDII010000106.1:0-9436 GCA_020630895.1 Saprospiraceae bacterium | reverse complement strand
GAAGGAGAAAGTTATTTAGCTGGAGGAATATTACAAACAGAAACAGGCTATTATATAGATGTGTATAATACAGTACATGGTTGTGATTCTACAATAGTAACAGATTTATTAGTTATAGAAGAATATATTATTCATGATACAATAGAAATATGTGATGGAGAAAGTTATTTCATAGGAGGAGGAGATCAAATTGTATCAGGGAGTTATACAGATAGTTATATTTCACAAGGGGGTTGTGATTCAATAGTGATTACAGAATTAATAGTAAAAGATATTTATAGTACAAGTTTAGTTGCGAATATTTGTGAAGGTGATAGTATATTATTAGGCGGCGTTTTACAAACCTTAGAAGGTACTTATTATGATACCTTAACAGCCTTGAATGGTTGTGATTCTGTTTTAGTTACAGAATTATCCTACTATCCGAATTATGTAGTGAATGAGGTTGGGGAGATCTGTGAGGGCGATAGTGTCTTATTAGGAGGAACTTGGCAATTTGAGACAGGAATTTACGCAGATACCTTATCAAGTATTCATGGTTGTGATTCGATAATAATGACATCCTTAACCGTTTTAGAACCCGTTATAACAGATTTATCTTTATCAAGTTGTGAGGGCGATAGTATCTTAATTGGTACTATTTGGTATTATGAAACAGGCTTATATTATGATACTTTAGTAGCGTTTAATGGTTGTGATAGTATCTTATCGAATGGAGTTACATTCCATCCTAATTCATTAGATACAGTTGTAGTAGAAATCTGTGAAGGAGAAAGTTATTTAGCTGGAGGAATATTACAAACAGAAACAGGCTATTATACAGATGTATATAATACAGTACATGGCTGTGATTCTACAATAGTAACAGATCTCTTAGTAAAACCTGTTTATGAAACTTATGATACAGTAGAGATTTGTAATGGAGATTCTTACTACGTAGGAGGAGGAAATCAAACATTAGGAGGTTCTTATACAGATGTATATCAAGCATTGAATGGCTGTGATTCTACGGTGATTACAGAGCTTACATTTAAGCCTCAATATATTGCAAATGTCGTTGTAGAAATTTGTATTGGAGAAACTTATTTTGTTGGAGGAGCGGAGCAAAGTACTGCAGGTCAATACACAGATGTATATCAAGCAATGAATGGTTGTGACTCTACTATTGTTACACAATTGAATATTAGACAGCGACCTACATCAAATGTAGATGTCTTTATCTGTCAAGGAGATTCTATATTAATAGGAAATGATTATCAAACGAATCCAGGAACTTATACAGATACTATTTATGCATTAGACGGTTGTGATTCAGTAGTTTATGTTCAGTTGAATTGGACTCCAGCAACCTATGGTACAAGCTCTATGTTGATATGTTTAGGCGATAGTGTTTTAATTGGGGGAGAGTGGAGATATGAATCAGGATTCTATCAAGATACCTTAGCTTCTGCAGTTACAAGTTGTGATAGTATTAATACAGTACATCTTCAAGTTTTCCCTGATTATCAAACGAATTATGATTATTCTATCTGTCAAGGAGATTCTCTTTTAATAGGGGATACTTGGTACTTTGCAGGAGTATATAGTAATGTATATACAGGCTGGTTGGGTTGTGATAGTATTGTTAATTTAGATATTAAAGAGTTACCTGAATATCAATTTACAGATAGTATTACTATTTGTGAAGGAGAATCTGTTTTAATTAATGGTTCTTTAGAAACAGAAGAAGGTTGGTATGAAAATAATTATTATTCTTTCAGTGGTTGCGATAGTATTCATAGAGTTCATTTAACTGTTCTTCCTGATGTAGATATTTGGGCAGAAGGAAGTGGAGAAATATGTCTAGGAGATACTCTTCAATTGCATATGGGAGGAAGCGTAACGAGTTATACATGGTATCCAACAGAAGGATTAAGCTGTACAGATTGTCCAGATCCTTATGCTTCTCCAGATGAGACTACAACTTACACTGTTTCAGCATTAAATTGTAGGGGAGAAACTATTTCTGCAAGCGCTACAGTAGTTATTAATCCAGGACCAGAAATTGATTTAGGTTTAGATGTCAGTTTAATACTAGGAGATTCTACTTTATTACAAGCAGAAGGATATCCAATGGTAGAATTTTTTGATTGGTATGATGATACAGATAGTCTTATTTGTGAAGATTGTACAGAAACTTGGGTAGGACCAGAAAGAACTACAACATATACTGTTTATGCAACTGATTTATTTGGGTGTACTAACCAAAAAAATGTTACTGTTTTTGTAAATGATGATTGTAGTTATGCAGATTTACAAATTCCTAATATGATATCTCCTAATGGGGATGGAAATAATGATGAATTTGTCATCTATGCAGAAGCAATAGCAGAAATTAAGTTCTTAAGAATATATAATCGTTGGGGAGAATTGATTTTTGAAACAACAGATTTAAATACAAGATGGGATGGAACATTTAGAGGACAACCTCTAAATCCAGGTGTTTATACTTATTATTTACAAGGAATTTGTTTGAATAATGAAGAATTCTTGAGAGTAGGTAATGTTACCATATTAAAATAAAGCCTATGAGAAAATTATACATCATATTATTTTTATGCATTTTAAGTGGCTTTGTTTCAAAAGCACAAGACATTCATATGTCTCATGTTCATGCAAGTCCTATTTATCTCAATCCAGCAATGACAGGAATGTTTAATGCTGATATGAGAATGATAGCAGATTTTCGTAGTCAATGGAGAAGCGTTACTACAGATTATAGAACAATGTATGCTTCTGTAGATATGAAAACCAGAACATTGTTTAGAAGAAACTCTGCTTTAGGATTTGGTTTAGAAGTCTTTTCTGATAGAGCAGGAGATTTAGATTTTCGTTCTTATGGAGCTCATTTTTCATTATCTGGAATTAAAACACTAGATGGTTATCATGGTAAAAAAGTCATTTCAGCAGCACTTAAATTTGGAGTTTTAGGAAATTCATTAGACTATTCTAAAATAATAGCTTTTGATGAAGAACCTGAAATTATGAATGGTATTGATAATAATATTTTATATGCTGATTGGTCTATTGGTTTAGGATGGTTTCATGAATTAAAAAAGAAAGATCATACCTATCATTTAGGATTTTCAATGAATCATATTAATAGGCCTTTAGTAGATTTTGGTATTTATAATGAAACACAACATCCAGAAGAATTACACCGAAGAATTACATTTCATGGTGGAGCAGATTTACATTTGAATAAAAGCATGGAAATCATGCCTACATTTGTATTTATGGATCAAGGACCTCATAAAGAAATATTGATGGGTACTTTTTGGAAATACAAAACCATGCAAACCGCTAAAACAGTAAAAAAATCTGACTTAGCTATTTATTTAGGGGTATGGGGACGATGGTATTTTGAATTTGATGGTGTAGGAGGTTTTGATGCTGTTGTTGCATCTGTAAGAGCAGATTATATGAATACCTCAATTACTTTTTCTTATGATTTGAATATGTCCACTCTTTCTTTAGCTTCTTATGGTAGGGGAGGACCGGAAATTTCAATTATTCAATTATTAGAATGGAGAGGTAATAATAGACGACGAGTACATTGCCCAGCAGTTGGCTGGTAAAAAAAATCCGATTTTTCTCACAAGAAAAATCGGATTTTTTATTTTTCTAAAAAGGATTAGAATACATAGGTTCTGTGATGAATTTATAATCTGTTAAAGCGTGTAAAAATGCTTCTATAGCATCTAACTCATCTTCTGTTAAATTTAACCGAATAGGTTCTCCTCCATTAGCAGGTGGTTCCCACCAAGAAAAGGGATCTTCTTCAAAAATCGTTAATTGCCATGATAGGTTAGGATGTTGAATAATTCCATTATTATAATGATTTAAAACTTCTCTTAAAGTACTAAAACGGCCATCATGCATATAAGGAGATGAAAGAGCAATATTTCTTAAACTAGGAACTTTAAAAAAACCATTTAAACTTTCATCATTTAATCTTGTACCGATTCCGTTGTCTTCATATTCCATTTGCAATCCAATATTAGCAGAAGAAGAACCTCCAAAATTGGGTCCATTATGACAATTAGAACAAAGTGCTTTAGTCATAAATAAATCTCTACCTAATAACTCTTTAGGGCTAAATGCCAAAGTAGGATCCATTCCATTTTGAAATTTATCATAATCAGATTCAAAACTTGTTAAAGCATTTAAATAATGAACAAATGCTTCAGTAATTTTTTCTTCAGTAATATTCTGATTTCCAAAAGCTTTTTCAAAGAGATTTGGATAATAAGAAGTATTATTAATTCTTTCAATAAGCATTTCAGTATCTTGAAATCCCATTTCAATATGATCTGTAATAGGTTGAAATATCAAATCTTCTAAATTAATAGCTCGTCTATCCCAAAAGAAACGATGATGTCGAAAAAGATTAGATAGACTAGGAGAATTTCTTAATGTTTTAGTCACATTAACACCCTTACTAAAGGCTTCATTATCTGCAAAACCTAGATGTTGTTTATGACAAGAAGCACAAGAAATAGATTGATTAATAGATAAATGTTTATCATAAAAAAGAACTCTTCCTAAAGTGGCTTTATCATTATCAATTGCTGTACTAGCATTAAAATAAATATTATTAAAATTCTCTACTCTAGATTGATAATCATATGCTTCATCAGGTAAATTAGGGTTAGTAATATTATGACTATTATCGTTATCAGCACAAGCACAAAAGAATACAGATAAAAAGAAACTCAAAAAAATTATTGGATTTTTCATATTGTTATATTTTAAAAATTGACTATAAAATAAAGTGTTGTGGGTAAGATGAAATGAGCTTTAAAACTAGTCTCTTCAGAAGAACTATTAGGGTTAGGATTATCTGAATTCTTAAAGCTTTCTGTAGAATGAACAATTTCTAATACAAAAGAACTTTCTGTAGCTAAACTGAGTCGATTATTGATATTAAATTGAATTCCTCCAACAGGTCCAACACCAAAGCCTAAATCTAGTGCATTAGAAATAAATTCGTTTCCATCATTTGTTGTCTTTGTTCTTCTATTATCAATAGAATTAATAAAATCTGCACCTACATAACTGAGCCATCTTTTTTTAAGAGGAAATTGTTTTTCTCCTCCTATTCTATAACTCACAGAGGAGAGGGAAGAAATAATTGTTGTTCCATTATCAATACTTTTATTGGCATCAATATCCATTCCTATTCCAAAACGAAAAGCAATGTTTTCTTTATTGATTCGCTTATAAGTCAATAGAAAAGGACTTGTTTCAATGTTACTTGAAGAAACAAAATTGAGAAATTGTTTAATAAAAAAAGTGGAATTAATTCCTATTTCATGGGTGTTGCTTTTTTCTTCTTTTGTAGAAATATCACTTTGAGCCAAAGAATAGAAATTACAAGCCAATAGAAAAATGAGGGAAGTAGTTATTTTTTTCATAAGAAGATTTTATTGTTAATTGATAAGTATAATACTTAAAAACTTTTATTTTTTCAAAATATTATTAGATTATGTTTATTTAAGATAAAGACATAGGCGAACTATTAAAAGGTTGGGTTACCTTTGTAAAAAAAAATAAAAATTGCATAAATCAGGATTTGTAAATATTATAGGAAGGCCCAATGTAGGGAAATCTACATTGATGAATGCTCTTGTAGGTGAACAAATGTCTATTATCACCAATAAACCTCAAACTACTCGCCATAGAATTATTGGTATTGTTAATGGAGAAGATTATCAAGTTGTATTTTCTGATACACCGGGTATAGTAAGAGACCCTATTTATAAAATGCATGAAAGCATGAATAAATTTGTATGGTCCACTTTTGAAGATGCAGATGTTATGATTTTTATGACAGAGCCAGGAGAAAAATATCAAGAAGATGATCCTATCATTACAAAATTAAATAAAATTAAAGTTCCTTTATTTTTAGTGGTTAATAAAATTGATGAAGCTGAGGATATTCAAGTTTTAGAATGGATACAATGGTGGAATGATAAAGTAAAATTTACTGAAACAATTCCTATATCAGCATTAAATAAAAATAATACAGAAAAATTATTTCAACTCATTTTAGGAAATTTAGAAGAGGGACCTGTTTATTATCCTAAAGATCAATTAACAGATAAAAGTGAACGATTTTTTGTAAGTGAAATTATTAGAGAAAAAATATTATTATTATATAGAGAAGAAATTCCGTATTCTTGTGAAGTTGTTGTTGAATTTTTTCATGAAGAAAAAAAAATAACTAAAATTTCTGCAGCTATTTATGTAATGCGAAAAACTCAAAAATATATTATTATAGGAAAAGGAGGAACAGCCATTAAAAAATTAGGAACAGAAGCTAGAAAAGACATTGAAAAATTTTTAGATAAAAAAGTATTTTTAGAATTAATTGTAAAAATAAAAGATAATTGGAGAGATGATAATAATATGTTGAAAAAATTTGGCTATTAATAAAGTCTAATAATTAAAATAAATGGAAGTAAGGTATAAAAAATATAGAGATTTTTGTAGAGAGCAAAAAGACATGCCTATTTTTTCTAAAGATTGGTTTTTAGATGCTGTTTATTTAGATACTTGGGATGTAGTTACTGTAGAAAGAAATGATGAAATTGTTGCATCTCTTCCTTTTGTTTTGAAGAAAAAAGGATTTTTTAAATATATCAATCAACATTTTTTTACCCAAACAATGGGACCATTTATTCGTCCAGATTTTAGACGATTAGGACAAGAAATGAAATTAATGAAAGAACTCATTTCTAAACTTCCAAAGCATCATGGTTTTGATCAAAATTTTCATTATCAAGTACAAAATTGGTTGCCATTTAAATGGGAAGGATTTCAACAAACAACATCATATACTTATGTATTAGAAGATATTTCAAACTTAGATACCATATGGGATGGATTTTCTTCTAGCTATAGAAATAAAATTAGAAAAGCAGAAACGATAGTTGAAATTGTTACAGACAAAAGTTTAAATGATTTTTATGATGTAGCAAAATTATCATTTAAAAGGCAAGGAATAAAAATGATTTATCCTTTTGAACTTTTAGAACAATTTGATAATAGACTATATATGATTGCAAGAAATAAAATATTTTTTGCGGTAGATAAAAAAAATGGAAAAATTCATTCTGTGTTATATTTAACACTAGGAGATGAATCTGCGCATTTACATTTAGCAGGAGAAAACCCAGAATTAAGAAATAGTGGAGCAGGAATTTATTTAATATGGGAAGCAATTAAATACTCTAGTCAGCATGAAAAATTAAAATCTTTTGACTTTCAAGGAAGTGTTATTCCCCAAGTTGAAAAAGTACGGAGAGATTGTGGAGCTATTCAAAAACCATATTCGAGAGTATGGAAATACAATTCTAGATTATTTAAAATGATGAAAAAAATAAAAGGATAATTTTTTAAAATGAATAAAAATAAAAATATAGTTTCCTTTATTTCATTTGTAATCTGTATTATTTTTTTACTATCTGCTATGTTTTATAATCCACGTTGGAAAAAAAGTGGAGTACATGCTACAATTAGTTGGGACGTTTCAGGGTATTATATTTATTTGCCAGCATTATTTATTTATAAAGATATTAAAAAAGTATCTTTTAAAAATGATATTCATAATCAATATCAAAATTCTTCACATCCTTATCAAACAAGAACGTATAAAAATGGAAATGAAGTAGCTAAATATTCTTGTGGTTTAGCCTTACAATATTTACCTTTCTTTTTAATTGCAGATAATCTTGCTAAACCTTTAGGATATAAAAGAGACGGATATTCATTACCTTACCAAGTAGCCATACATTGGGGAAGTTTATTGATTGCTATTATAGGATTATATTTTGCTAGAAAAAATTTATTAGAATATTTTTATGATAAGGTAGTTGCTATTACTTTATTATTATTAACGCTAGGAACAAATTATTTAAATTATGCTTCAATTGATAGCCCAATGACGCATAATTATTTATTTTTTATTTATTCTGTTTTAATTTGGACGAGTATTCAATTTTATAAAAATCCTACTTGGAAAAAATCTATTATTATTGGATTATTAGTAGGCTTAGCTGCTTTAACTCGCCCTACGGAAATTATGATTGTTTTAATTCCTGTTTTTTGGGGATTACCTATTTTATCGTCTTCTTCTATTAAAGATTTTTGTATTCATATTTTGGATGTAATAAAAAAGAGAATTTTATTTTTATTAAAACATTATCCTAAAATTGTATTATCAGTTATAATTACCGTTATAATAGGAAGTTTGCAATTGATCTATTGGAAATATGTAGGAGGAAGTTTTTTAATTTATTCTTATGAAGAAGATCAATTTTTGCAGTGGTGGAATCCATTTTTAAAAAAAGGATTATTTTCTTTTCAAAAAGGTTGGTTAATTTACACACCATTAATGTTTTTTGCATTAATAGGAATTGGAATGATGTTGTTTAAAAAACATAGTTTAGCTTTTATCGTTTCTGTTTATTCTTTTTTATTCATATATGTTACGTTCTCTTGGAATATTTGGTGGTATGGAGGAAGTTTAGGGCAACGTCCAATGGTTCAAGCTTATGCCTTGTTAATTTTTCCTTTAGCTTTTTTTATACAATGGGTTATTCAAAATAAAAAAAGAGCAATTCCTTTTGCTATTATTTCTAGTATTTTTATTTATTATAATATTTGGTTACATCACCAAGCACATGAAGGAAAAATGCTGGATCCTTCTTATATGACTAAAGCCTATTTTTGGCGTATTTTAGGAAAATGGGAACAAGATAAAAATGATTTAAAATTATTAGATACCCATGAATATTTTAAAGGGAAAAGAAAAAATATAAATAGAATTTATTTTAATAATTTTGAAAAAGATACTATAATTCAAAATTGTGATAATATAAAAATAATTAATGGAAAAAATTCTTTTTGTATTGAAGCCAAAAAAAATGAAGTAGGCAAATTTGAAATACCTTTAAATGCTACAAAAGGAAAATGGATTAGAGTAGGAGGACAATTTAGAATTATTAATAAAGAATGGAATTTATGGTCTATTCCTAAAATAATCATTCGATTTCATTCTGAAAATAAAATATTAAAACAAAATTATATTCGACTACATCGTTTATTAGATTATAATAGTACTCAAGAAATATTTTTTGATACTGAATTTCCTCAACAAAATTTTGATAAAATAGATGTTCTTTTCTGGACAGGAAATACAAAATATCCTACCTTGTTAGATGATTTATATATAGAAATTTTTGAATGATAATTATATGAATTAAAAAATATAAAAACTTTAATAATGTTATTTTGAATTAATTTTTTAATATACAGTAACATAAATAAAAATAAAAAGATCGACCTTATTCAATTTAGTGAAAAGAGTGCAGAAAATTCGATTAAAATGAAA